>JBGTFX010000040.1:0-7085 GCA_041747055.1 Balneolaceae bacterium | reverse complement strand
TTCCTTCAGTACGTCTCACGATTTCATCTTCGTCGAGCTCCAGTACTGCACGGGCGCTATCACAACCAATATCGTGAAGTAATTGGATAGTTTCAGGCCCGAAGTCCACTTCAAATTCACCAAGGTCAATATCATCTTCCTCTTCAACTTCACGAAACACATCTATTTCACATTCCGTCAGTTTTGAGGCAAGGCGAATATTCACTCCTCCTTTACCAATTGCCTTGGATACTTCATCTGCCGGAACTAGCACATTTGCATGCTGACCACCATCTAAAAGCTCAACCTTAAGAACTTGGGCGGGCTGTAAAGAGCGCTTGATGAATTCATATTTATCATCAGTGTAGTTGATGACGTCAATATTTTCGTTTTGGAGTTCTCTTACAACGGCATGGATTCGAATTCCTTTCATTCCCACGCAGGCTCCAACAGGATCAACGCGCTCATCGTGTGAGCGTACGGCAACTTTTGAACGGTCACCCGGTTCACGGGCAATTCGTACAAGGTCGATGATTCCATCAAACACTTCCGGAATTTCATTTTCAAACAAACGTTCAAGAAACATTGGAGAAGTTCTTGAGATAATAACGGTAGGATTACCACCTATTCGTTTTACTTCAACAACAACAGCACGAATGGTATCTCCTTTTCTATAGCGATCTTTGTAAATCTGCTCGTTTTTTGGGAGTAATAATTCTACACCATTGTGATTTACTAAAATGTCTTTATTAGAGCGTACCTGGTAAACATCACCCAAAACAATTTCTCCAATACGATCGGAATAATCTTCGAAGATATTATCCTTTTCAATTTCACGAATTCGTTGTGCCAACTGCTGACGCGCCATTGTTACCGCCCGGCGCCCAAAATCTGCAATGGAAATTTCCTGAGCATATTCGTCGTAAAGCTCCAGGTCAGGATCCTGTTTGAGTGCATCTTCCAATGAAATTTCTTTAACAGGGTCTGTTAACTCATCAGCCGGAACTACTTCACGAATGTGAAGAATCTGAATTTCTCCACGATCGGCATTCAAAATAACTTCAAATGACTCATCAGAATCATACTTTTTCCTGATCATAGTACGAAAAACATCTTCTAAAATAGATAACAGAAGATCTCTTTCTATACCTTTATCTTTTGCAATTTCTGCAAATGACTGAATAATTAGTTTTGAAACATCGTTTGACATCAGTAATGCTCTTTTAAAGTTCTGCGTTTACCGGCTAGATTTTTGGGACAATTTTTGTCTCAACTATATCTTTATATGGGATTTCAGCGTTCTTTCCCTTCTCTACATCTATATAAATTTGCTCAGGGGAAACTTGCGTTAAAGTACCTTCAACTTTTTCAAATCTTTCATCTGATTTATACTTAACAAGAACTTTACGTCCTTTATTTTTTGAATACTGTCTTACATCACTAAGCGGCCTGCTTAAACCGGGTGATGATACATTCAGCCTATATGGCGTATTAAAAATCTCATTCTCTTCCACCAAATATGAGAGTTCCCTGCTGATTTTACTGCAGCGGTCTACTTTAACGTCTTCGGTTTCTGAATCAACAAGAATCCACACTACTGACATATCTTCCTGTTTGATTTCAACATCAACCAGGAACATATCTTGTTGCTGAACAATGGGTTCAGCTAATTCTTTAATATGTTGTATGGGTTCTTTTTTCATCATTTTTTTGACTACAAGTATAAAAAAAAGTGAGAACCTCCCCGGCGCTCACTTTAGTTTTATAAAATAGGCGAATAACATTAAAATAACAACTATTAACCTGTCCAATAATCTATTGTAAATATTGATATACATTTATCAAAATAAGTATAAATACTTACGGTTAGCGATAATCTTCTTATTTTGAGTTCGTAACCTAAATAAGACATAATTAATCAATTACTTTCACCAATGAAATATTTATTAATCATTATCTCATTTCTGTTTATCTCCTGTAATGATTCAGAAACACCAGAACGGATCGAAACTGAAGAAAGAACACTGGAATATACATCTGAAGTCACATTTATAGATGTGAGTGGAAATGAAATTTCTTCGATTGAGGTAGCGATAGCTGATGATGATGAATCTCGAACACAAGGCTTAATGGACGTAACGGATTTACCGGAAGGTGCAGGAATGTTATTTATTTTTGAAGAAAATCGTGAGCGTAATTTCTGGATGGCAAACACTCCCCTTTCTCTCGATATTATATTTATAAACGAAGATTTTGAAATTGTACGGATTCATCAAAATACTATGCCTTATTCACAGGATAATATACCATCTGAAGAACCGGCAAAATATGTAGTGGAAGTCAATGCCGGTTATACACTCAGGCACGATATTACCGAAGGAGCAACGATAAGAATTGAGGACTAGAAATAAGACACGCGAAGTCTCAAAAGACTTCGCGTGTCTGGAATTTGAACCACAAATTTTATCGCGTCCTAAGCCGAAACCTCAGCGAATTTCTCGAGGTACTCCATAGCTTTTTCTACATTCTGTTTAGATCCTACATATATGGGTGTACGTTCGTGTATGGCTTTGGGCTGGATTTCCATAATTCGGGTTGATCCATCTGTGGCAATTCCCCCCGCCTGCTCAATGATAAAACTTAACGGATTACATTCGTACATTAACCTCAGTTTTCCACTTGGATATCTGCTGCTCGATGGATAAATAAATATACCTCCTTTTACCAACGTGCGATGAATATCAGCTACCATTGAGCCAATATACCTTGCAGAGTAAGGCCTGCCCGTCTCATCATCTTCTTCCTGACAGTATTTGATATATTTTTTAAGACCTAAATCCCAGGAATTATAACTGCCTTCATTAATACTATAAATTCTGCCATGGCCAGGTATCTCGAATTTATCTTCAGAAAGTATAAACTCTCCTATACTAGGATCGAGGGTAAATGCTGATACACCCATTCCTGTAGTATAACACAGAATAGTGCTTGACCCATAGAGAACGTAGCCTGCTGCCACCTGACGAATCCCGGGCTGCAATGCATCCGACTCTTCCAGCTTTGGATCAAACCGAGCTTCACGTACATAGATCGAAAAGATACTTCCAATCGAAACATTTACGTCAATATTAGAAGAACCGTCCAATGGGTCGAGGTAGACAATATATTTACCACCCTGGCTATTTAGCCTAACAATTCCGTCATTTTCTTCCGAAATAACCATACAGGTAATCAATGATCTGTCAAGAGCTGATATAAGCTGTTGATCAGCAAACAGGTCTAATTTTTTTACGGATTCCCCGTGGAAATTTGTGCTGCCATCCACACCAAGTAGGTTGGTTATACCCGCTTTATTTACTTCTCTTGAAATGATTTTAGCAGCAAGGCCAATATCTCTTAATAATTGTGAAAGCTCACCGGTAGCTCCCGGAAATCGATTTTGCGCCTGAATGATATATTCATCAAGCGTAACAAGTTTTTTTTTGGTAGACATTAAAATTTATCTCTTTTTATGTTATATAGAAATGTAAGGAAGTAGAACTATACTTTCGACGATGAATCTCTTTTTTTAATTAATCTTTTATAAAGTTTTGTGGCAGATTCATTTAACTCATCAAGAGTGCCATCATTTACAATAATGTAATCAACTAAATGCGAAGCCTTCTCAAAGTCGGGCTGTTTGTTTAACCTTGCTACAATCTCTTGTTCTGTTGATTTATCTCTTTTGATTACCCGATCCACTCTTTTCTCTCTTTCACCGGTTACCAGTACAATTTTCTTTACATAATCAGGCCGACCTTTATTTAGCAAAACGGCAGCTTCAACCACAAAAACGTCAACATTATTTTGTTCGTGAAACTGAATAAGCTCTTTAATTTTATCTCTTAATATAGGGTGGACGATATCATTTAGTTCCTGAACCCGATGTTTTTCAAACGCCTCTTTAATTAAGTGAGGTTTATTAAGACTTTTGTCTTCTAAATAAGTGTTCTCTCCAAATGCTTCGACCAACCTTCTTTTAAGTTGTTCATCTGTTTGCATTAAATCTTTTGCCAGATCATCTGCATATACAACTTTTGCACCCAAATCTTCCCAGATTTTACAAACAGTGGTTTTGCCCGACCCTATTCCGCCGGTTACCCCTACCGTAATCATATCGATTTTGCGGCTATTCTGCTCATCAAATAAGCTTTCATGAATCCGTCTAAATCTCCATCCATTACGGATTGAACATCACCCGTTTCATGATCGGTTCGATGATCTTTAACCATATTGTAAGGATGAAATACGTAAGATCGAATTTGTGACCCCCACTCATTACTGCCTTTCGAATCTTCCAAAAGATCTTTTTCTCGCTCTTTGATCTTCTTCTCCAATTCATAAACTTTCGATTTCAGCAGTACTAATGCCTTTTCTCGGTTTTGCAGCTGCGATCTCTCCTGCTGACACTCCGAAACCACCCGCTGCTCAGTGCCATCCGATAGTTTACCCGTCCAAATTAACCGAACTGCGGTTTCAACCTTGTTCACATTCTGTCCACCGGCTCCACTTGCATGAAATCGCTGGAGTTCAATGTCACTGTCGTTTAAATTAATTTCAATAGTATCATCTATAATGGGTGATACAAATATAGAACAAAAAGACGTATGCCTTCGGGCATTGCTGTCAAACGGAGAAATTCTAACCAGGCGATGAACCCCGCTTTCAGACTTCAAAAATCCATAAGCGTTCATACCACTGATTTCAACAGTTGCGCTTTTAATGCCCGCTACATCTCCATCCTGATATTCCACCACGGAAACTTTAAACCCTTTTCTATCACCCCATCGGGTTATCATCCGAAACAACATCACACCCCAATCCTGGCTTTCCGTACCTCCCGCTCCCGGATTAAAGGTTACGATAGCATCACGATAATCATCCTCACCGCTGAGCATATTTTGAAGCTCCAGATCATCCAGTTTTTTTCTGAATTCAGAAATTTCTTGTTGGATTTCATCCTTCACGTCCTCACCCTCTTCAAGGAATTGTTTATAGACGTTGATGCTGTTCCGCAATTCGTCTAATTCATCCCAGCGATCCACCAAACTTTTTTGATGGTCGATTTGACGCATGACTTGTTGAGCTTTTTCAGGATCATTCCAAAACTCCGGATCCTGAGTCCGTTCCTGTAGTTCTATTACCCTAACTTTTCGTTTATCGTAGTCAAAGATACCCCCTGAGCGAATCGAGCCGCCCAATAAGTTCACCAAGTTTATCGAGATTGAAACTCATAGTAAATATTATCGGTTAAAGAGTTTTGCTAATACGATTCCGGCTAACAGGCCGCCGGCAAATGCCGCGCCAACACCTGTTTCCGGGTTTGCACGTACATAGCGTCTGGCATTTCTAAATTCGTGACGGAGTTCCTGTTGAATTCTGTCTTTCTCACTGTCGAGCCGGGAGATGACTTCGCCATACATTTTTTCAATCGTCTCCTTTTCTTTTTTAAAATTTTCTTTTAACTCTTTTCCATCTGAATTATTCTTAGCCATAATATTTTATCTCTTTCTTCATGTTAATATTTAGACGGTTTTTTTAGCTGCACTTAATTTCTGATCCTTATACTGTAACTCGTACAATTTTCTATAAATTCCGTCTTTCTTTTTTACGAGTTCTTTGTGTGGACCCGACTCTCTAATTTCGCCTTTGTGCATTACTAAAATTCGATCAGCACCTTTGATGGTAGAAAGTCTGTGAGCAATCACAATAGAAGTTCGTCCTTTCATCATTCTTACGCAAGCTTTTGCAACGAGTTCCTCAGTTTCTGAATCTACATTTGATGTAGCCTCATCAAGAATTAGAATTTTAGGATCGTAAACCATTGCCCGTACAAAACAGATTAACTGCCGCTGCCCCATCGAAAGTGATGCACCTCGTTCTCTCAGTATAAAATCATAACCACCCGGAAGCTTCTTGATAAAATGATGTGCTTCCACTTCTTTTGAAGCTTTTATGACTTCTTCCCTGGAAATATTTTTATTCCCAAGTGTAATATTTTCCAATATTGAGCCTGAGAAAAGGGCATTATCCTGCATAACTAATCCAAAGTGGGATCGAAGGTCGTGAAGTGAATACTCTTTTATATTTGTCCCGTCTACCGTAATCTCGCCATTCTGGATATCATAATAACGAAACAATAAATTAATGATCGTGGATTTTCCCGCACCGGTAGCACCTACAATCGCTAAAAGTTCACCCGGTTTCACCTCAAAAGAAACATCATTCAGTATTAATTCTTCATCTTCATTATAGCTGAAATTAACATTGCTAAACTCAATGTTTCCCTGAACACCATTTAAAACTTTGGGGTTAGTGGCCTCTACTACCTCATTTTCTGTATCCAGTATATCAAAAATACGTTCTGAAGATGCCAATGCAGATTGCAGTGTATTGTATTTCTCTGATAATCCCCGAATAGGCGCAAAAAACTGTCTCACATATTGAATAAATGCTAATAAAACACCAAATGTAATCTGATCCGTTAATGCACGAGCCCCACCGTACCAAACCACTAACGCCATGGCTATACTTGCAAGCACCTCAACGACCGGCCAAAAAATAGAAAAATAGAAGATGGTATCGATATGGGCATTTCTGTGATTAGCATTTATGGACTCGAATCGTTCCTTCTCTTTCTTCTCGCGATTGAACAACTGAACAATGGCCATTCCACTTATATGTTCCTGAACAAAAGAGTTAAGGTGTGCAATTTGATCACGAACATTCAAAAATGCTACCCGTACTTTTCCTTTGAACCAAAAGGTGGAATAAAATAAAATGGGCAGTACCAAAACGGAGATAATGGTAAGCTCCCAGCTCATCATCAACATAAAACCGAGAATAAAAAATATGCGAAACAGATCCCCGATCATGTTTACAATTCCATCAGACAACAGTGAACTTAGTGCTTCTATATCACTTGTTGTTCGGGTAATGAGTCTGCCTATTGGATTTTTATCAAAAAACTGAACATGAAGAGACTGGATTTTTCTGTAGACGGCATTTCGCAAACTGAACAGTGCGCCCTGCCCAAACCAACGAGTCAGATACGTATTAGCAACTAA
>JBGTFX010000039.1:0-2518 GCA_041747055.1 Balneolaceae bacterium | reverse complement strand
GGCAATATTTGCTAAGCATTGATATCGACACCCGGAAGATTAAAACAAGACATAAATTCCTGAAAGGAATGCTTCACGCCATGAATCTTGTAAAAATTCCTGCTCCGGCTATTGAGTTTAACAGAAAAAACGGAGTTGCCTTTAGGCCGTTATATTATTAACCTGAGTTCGATTAATAAATCCTACGAAATTCGATTATTCAGAGGAACTTAAGTCGCCTGTCTGATTAATTATGAATTTAATTTGAATATTTATTTAGTAATTACTATCTGGTTCATAAACTATATTTAATCTTTATAATATTTAAAATAAACCCTTAAAAAAATAGAAAAAGCCATGTTTTTTTGCTAAATTAAAGGTGTGAAAATCAACAATTTAACTACTCAAACATGACTTTAACTGACGACAAAATTACCGAAATTTTCTATCTTATAGATGAATTCTGCATTGAATTTGACAAATCCGTTGGAAAACACATTCTGGGGAACAAACCCAAGAGGACCCCGAAAATGAGCCCCAGTGAGGTCATCACCATCATGGTAATGTTTCACACTGGAGGATTTAGGAACATGAAACACTTTTATATCCATTATGTACAAGTCCATATGCCGCATCTGTTTCCCCATACGGTCTCCTATAACAGGTTTGTGGAATTGATGCAATCCGCCTCATTGCCTATGACTATATTCCTGAAAACCTGTTGTTTAGGAGAAGGCACAGGGATTTCTTTTATTGATTCCACCCCTATTCGGGTATGTAAGAACAAGCGGATCAAGAGAAACAGGGTTTTTAATGGCATCGCCCAGGTGGGCAAATCCACCATGGGCTATTTCTTTGGTTTTAAACTCCATCTTGTGATCAACGACAAAGGAGAACTTCTCAACTTTGTAATCACTCAGGGAAACGTTGATGACAGAGAACCTTTGAAGAATAAAAGGTTTGTAAATGAATTAAAGGGGAAACTTTATGCCGATAAAGGATATGTATCCAAACTATTGACTGAGCTGTTGTTTATGGATGGCCTTCACCTGATTACTAATATCAGGAACAACATGAAAAATACCCTGATGGAATTAAAGGATAAGATCATGCTCAGAAAAAGATCCGTAATCGAAACGGTAAATGACGAACTGAAAAACATATGCCAAATAGAACATTCCAGACACCGATCATTTGGTAACTTCATTACGAATTTGATATCTGGCTTGATAGCGTATACTTTTTTTCCAAAAAAACCAGGTATCAAATATGAAACAGCTCAAACTAACCAAATTGCCATATTCTAGAATCGAACTCAGGTCTGTGGGAATTGGTGATGATGAATCCGTAATCTGACCGTTCCAATCTAGACCCTGACTTGTAAATCCGTTGGGAATGGAAGCAACAGGGTGCCCGGTCATACTTGTGAGATCATTGACCGACCTCCAAGGAGCAACCAGCACATCAATATCTTGCATAGTATTGTGGTACTCCTGCATCAGAAGCATTCTAATCCTATTTGCCTGCAAGTAATCAACGGCCGGAGTTAGTTTAAATACCCGTTGGTCCTTACGATGTCGTGTGTTTTTTATTGTAGCATCATTTCCAGATCGAACAAACTCTTCAAACCCTGCAGCACGTTCAATATATTCGATAAAAAAAGTAAGGTTATTTTCCGGAACTGTTATTGGTTTTAGAGAAATACCCATTGAACGAAGATCCTCAAGAGTTTTCTTTGCATTAACAATCTCATCCTGTGATACCCTTTTGTCAGATCTCTCAAACGCATCAGAGAAATATCCAACTCTAATCTTTTTAATATCCTGATTACCATCCCAACTAAAAGGAACATTATTATTTACAGCCATATCCTGTCCATCCGGTCCTGCAATTGCATGCAATACAATCGCACAGTCTTCAGCACTCCTACACATGGGGCCGATTTTATCGAGGCTAAAACCAGCAGCCATTACACCGTATCTACTAACCCGCCCAAAAGTCGGTCTAATGCCTACCAAACCACAACGAGATGACGGAGAAAGCATCGATCCACCGGTGTCTGTGCCTATGGAAAATCCCACTAGCCCGGCAGCAGTGGCTGAACCAGAACCAGCAGATGAGCCTCCAGAACCTACGTTGATATTCCATGGGTTGTTGGTTCTCCCTCCATACCATTGGTCACCAAACGCAAGTTCCCCTGTCGAGAGTTTTGCTACCAAGATTGCACCAGCTTGATCCAACCTCTCCACCACTGTGGCATCAAAATCGAATTCCTGATCCTTAAAAGCCGCAGCTCCCCACGTTGTTTTATATCCCTTCGCAGAGATAATATCTTTCGCTCCCCATGGGATGCCATGCAGTGGTCCTTTGTATTTACCTGATTTAATCTCCTCATCTGCCTTTTTAGCCTGTTCAATGGCTCGGCGTTCTGTCAGATTAACTACACAATTCAAAATTGGATTGTATTTTTTTAGACGGGCCAAATACATTGAGGTTAGCTCACTCGGCTTGACCTGTTTCGTTTTTATCAAATGAGCTA
>JBGTFX010000038.1:0-13821 GCA_041747055.1 Balneolaceae bacterium | reverse complement strand
TTTCAAAAAATCCAATTGTAACAAATTTATAACAGACAGAGTATGAAATATGATAATTACATTTATAAATGGAAAAAGCTCATTCAGTACTTCTTTTGTAACAAGACGGCAGGGCGAAGTTAAAGTTCAACAGATTCGCTGCCCCATCGGTGATTGAATAATCCTGAAAAGAAGGGAACCCTACTTGTCTTCAGCAGGGTTGAGCTTCAGGAATTTTTATTGGTTTTTTCGTAACCTGAGTTCGATTATAAATTAGGGAAAAAATGTCCCCAATTGGCCCGTTTTCAAGATTTTATCTGATCCATGTCCAAATACGAAAGGCTGAAAGCCTTATTTATCCGTCTCTGTTCCCTTCTGGCTCCCTCAGACTTACTAAACAACATTATTAATCGAACTCAGGTTCGTAACAAAATTAACTTTTACACCCATTCTATATTTTTTCCTTTCCTTATATTTTTTTGGACAAAAAAAACCGCCACGATTTCTCGTGGCGGTTTTTAAATAGTTAATACGTTAATACGTTAATACTAAACCTTAGTCAGTTCCATCACCTACATCAGGGTTTTGGTTTCTTTCGTCGTTAGGAATAGGAATTCCTCTCCATGGGCCAATTGGAGTTCCGGTTAAACCCGTACCCGGTGTACCCTGAACTTCAGCATGCCATAAGTTAAATCTGAGCTGATCAAACATCCTTAGTGATTGCAAGAACAATTCTTTGTCACGTTCTTCAACAATAAGATCTTGATCTACAGTGCCCACAACCGGATCTATTCCATGTGAAGCACGAACAGTATTAATACGAGCCAATGCGTCTGCAGCGACACCCTGACCATGCAATGCCTCCATTTCAGCAAGCATAAGTTCGTTTTCCTGCCATGTAAGGAAATCCATGGGTGAATCCTGTTCGGGATATATATCCTGACGGAAACGATCCGGGTTAACTTCTGCAGGAACTATCTGCACACGATTTGCCTCAGCAGGATCTTCTTCCACAAACTCAGCAAACCGAAAGTCAGGTATAGCCTGAATTCGTCCCACACCGGCGGCGAAAAAGAATTCGTTAGAAGCCTGAACACTGTGTAAACTTTGGAATGGGGCATCACCCTCTTCCATACCTTCTAAAGCAAAGTTGTAAGCATCTCCGAACTCACCCAGAAAAAGCAGCATTCTCGCGCGAAATGTATTAATTACACGCTGCTGATAGGGTGTTGAAACGGCTTCAGCCGCTGCAAGTTTAGGCAGTATTTGGTCAAATGTCATTTCACGAGGATTAATAGATGGCCCGCCATCGATAGGAGCACCTAAAGTTTCGAGGCATTCAGGACCACCTGATTCAATTGCTGCATCAGCACCACATGGTCTTTCGGCCATATAGAAGCCGGTAAAATACCGGGCCACTGCACCAAAAAAGTTGCCTGTATAAATGGCTTCATCCCTGATATCATCACTCAGGTCATCAATACGGGTAATTCTTTCCAGAATATCATCAGCGCCAAATCTAAATCCACCCAATTGAGTATAAAACGCACGAGTGGTATTATCAGAAAAGGCTGTTTGGAAACCCACATTTCCCCAGTTTGCATTTGCGTCTCTGTATGTTGGAAATGTTGCCAATGGCATTGTTGTATCAAACATTAACTGATCAGCAGCTAAATCGGCTGACACTGTTAACCGTGTATACACGAATGCAAACCGGGATTGGATCCCTGTAATCAGAAACGGAATTTCTTCCGCTGAATCAAGAGCCTCATCTTCTGCCACACTGATTTGTGGGTCTACATCCTGCACCCAATTTTCGCAAGCCATAAAGCTTGTAAAAGCGAAAAGGGTTCCTAAAATAAGTAAACTTAGTTTTTTCATCTTAATAATATCTGTTTAATTAAAATCCAAATGATACAGTGAGGTAGTACTGTCGTGGTTGTGGCATGGTTAAGAAATCCTGCCCGCGAGACAAGCTTCTTGCACCTGCAAAGTTGACTTCAGGGTCAATTCCACTGTACTTGGTGGTAGTAAATAGATTTCTGCCTGCAACAGATATATTCAGGTTATTTACATATCCATCCGCACCGAATCGTGCTAGTATATCTCTAAAGTTATAAGAGAGGCTTAATTCCCGTAACTTCAACCAATCAGCTCTTTCGATAAACCCACTATCAAAAGCCGGGCTGTTTAAGGCAAACTCATTTGCAGCAGATATATATTCCGGTGTACCCGGAGTTAGTGCTTCAACGTCATCTGCACCGATTGCAGGAAGGCCTAAAAGAGCACTTAGCTCTTCGTTTCTCTCAAAGTTTCTGAAGAGAATTGCAAACTGCTTGGTATTGTTATACACGTATACATCATAGGCATAATCAAGCTGTGCATATGCGCTGAAATTTCTTAGAAATTGCGCATTTAATGTAAATGAACCACTGTGTACAGGAATAGGATTACCATGCGCAGATCGCTCAGTTTCAGCATCTACTCCGGCAAATGTACCATCTTCATTAAACAGAGCACCATTTACGCGTGGGACGAAAAATTCTGACCGGCGTTGTCCTACTTCAAGAACATTTAAACTGAACCCATCAAAAATTGGCTGTGCTCCACCCAAATCCGTTACTTCCGTATCTTGAAAAGTATAGGTAGTACCAATATCAATCTTCGTATTTGATGTTTCAACTGCGGTGAAGGTTAAAGCAGCTTCGAATCCATTCCCGTCAATTCCCCCCACGTTAAATGGGATGAGGTTTGTAACACCTGTTGAGGGTGGTTCTCTGAACCCAATAATTGAATCTTCAGCTCTTTGGATATAGTATGTTAAATCCATACCCAACCTTCCGAAGAGTTCCGCTTCTAATCCAAATTCTAACTCTCTGATTCGCTCCGGCTCTATGCCCGGTGTCCCAACAAAGTTAAGAATTCCACCTGTTCCATAACCTGAGTTAACTGCTGACCAAAGCCTTGCAGAACTATCATTGAAGCCCGGCAGCTGACCACTTTCTCCGTAAGCTATCCTTGCTTTCAGAAATTCACTCCAGTTGGGTAGATCAAATACGTTATCTAAACGAACGGCGGCGCTAATTTTTGGATAAAAGATATTAGGCACATCACCACGGAAAGCCGCAGAAAAATCCTGCCTTCCACCGATAGACATCATATAGGTATCTTCGAAGTTGAAGGATTGTTCAATGAAGACTCCGGCCTCACGCGTGTTTAGGAACTCTTCATCTCCGGCGATGAAGTCTGCGCCACTACCAATATTGGTAACAACTTGTGAACCTAAAGTACGTTTTGTGAAGTCTTGATTTCTTACTGTTCGATCAAATAACTGTGTTCCGGCAACAGTAGAAGCCATAAATCCCTCAGAAATTTCATAATTGTATCGTGCATTAACATCAAATGTATACTGCTGATTTATACGATTTATAATTGTACGCTCACCGTCTGTTCCCGGCCCTGTAACAAAAAAGCCCGGAGGTATAAACTCATCCCTTCGTAAATCAGCACCATCATACCCAACAGAACCAGTGATCTCCAGATTTTCTATTGGCCGAAATTGCACTTGAGCTGACCCAATAAAACGGGTAGTATTTGACACGTCTTCAATGGCGTCAATCGATTCACGGGCAGTAAAACCAAAAGTATTAAAACCTAATTCGACTTCCCCATCTTCATTAACACCCGGAGTAGCAAGAATTGTATTACCTAAATAACCTATAACATTATTGTCGTTATCCGGTAGTGCCACCTCATTCCAGGAATATCCGGCACTAACACTTATCGTAAGATCCTCGCGTGGAAATGCATCGAAGTTTGCACGGAAGTTTTGCCGGTCCATGAAGTTCCGGTTCATAATTCCTTCTTCAAGACGCTGATCGGCAGAAGTACTAAAGCGAATAAACTCTGTTCCACCTGATACTCTTACTGAACGGTGATCTAGTCTACCGGTTCTAAAAACATCATTTATAGCATCTGTTGAACCAAATTGTTCTGTTCGGTCTTCTCTTATAAAGTCACTTGCACCCTGTGTTGTTCGCACGTCCACTCTAACGGAACCTTGTCCGGGTGTGCCTTGTCCACGTTTGGTTGTAATAAGAACAACCCCGTTCGAGCCACTTGTTCCGTAAAGAGCTGCAGCTGCAGGGCCTTTTAAGAAGTCAATACTTGCAACTTCATCCATGTTGATATCAGCCAGCGTTCCGGTTCCCTGTCCACCACGGCCAACACCTTCAAGCTCAGAGTTATCGATCCGAACTCCATCCATATAGATAACAGGTTGTCCTGTTCCTCCAATACCACCGCCTGAACGAACGTTAAACCGAATACCTGAACCAACAGTGCCGCCTGCAGGCTGTACTGTGACGCCTGCAACTTTACCACCCACCAATTGTGATAAATCTGCATAAGATTGTGTTGCAGTAAATTGATCGGCATCAACACGTGACACAGAAACTTCTGAAATTGCACGGGCAGTACGGGATGCAATACCGGTTACAACAACGTCTTCGAGACCGGTAACATCTACCCTCATCTCCACATCAACATTATTTGTACCTGATTGAACTTGTACTTCCTGGTTTATTGTTCGATACCCTATAAAAGTGAACCGAACATTATACGTACCTGTCGGAATATCAGAAATAGTATATGTACCATTTTGATCCGTAACGGTACCTCGCTCCAAATCTGTGATAAAGACACTGGCACCAATCAGCGTTTCTCCGGTGTTACGATCTGTGACAGTACCTGTTAGACTCCCCGTCTGTGCGCTTGCCTGACCTGTCCATGTCAATCCGGCAAACAGAGAAGCAATTGTTAAAATTAGTAACTTTTTAAACATGTAAGCCTCTTGTTGATTTGCAATTATTGTTAAACCATATCTCCCGGAAATTTTTTTAGTGCAAAAGCACTCGAATTTAACAATGGATAAAAATTACTTACTCTTCTTTTTGCTTGATTCCTCTCTAAACTTGATTCCTTTCTATAAAGATTAAAAAGCACCGAGATTTCGGGTCATTTTCATCCTCTCTCTTTCCAAGAAACACTTTAATTTTTATAATTTTTAATTTATAAGCAAGTGCTTATTGAACTTTTTGGTTACAAATAAAAGTTGATTACTTATTGAAGTTAAATGTCTTAGCCTTAAAATTTTTTTCTGTTTTTTCGAAGCACTAATTACTTAAAAATTATAACTAGTTTCTACTTTATCTAATGATCTCTCTAGGTATTGAAGAAGGAAGCCTGGTTAATACTTCGTAGTTTAGGTTATTACTCATCTCTCCAAAGGAAGCTACTGTAATATCTTTATCTTTCTGATGTCCTATCACCACAACCTCATCTCCCTTTTTGGCATTGGGCATATCGGTAATTTCAACCGTTATCATATTCATGTTCACCAATCCAACTACCCGGGCTCGTTCTCCACAAATAAGTACATAGCCCGCATTGGTAAGGCTGCGGGCAAATCCGTGAGAATAACCGATTGGAACCGTTGCAATTTTCATTTTACTGCTTGTTAAAAAGGTATTTCCGTACCCAATAAATTCTCCTTCACCCACCCACTTAATACTCATAATTTCACTCTTCCAGCTTAACACCCGCACTAACGGATCATTTAAAAATCTTCGGTCGTTTTTTAAAGTATGCATATACGTTTCACTGCTGGGCCAAAATCCAAACATGGCAATTCCAATTCTGGCCATATCATACCTCATTTCGGGATAAGTGAGATATGCCGCTGAGCTTGCTGCATGAACCGTGGGCATAGGGTCAAAATACGTTTCTGCAATTTCGAGAACTTTTTTAAACCGCTTATCCTGAT
Source organism: Balneolaceae bacterium (assembly GCA_041747055.1). Classification (GTDB taxonomy): domain Bacteria; phylum Bacteroidota; class Rhodothermia; order Balneolales; family Balneolaceae; genus SW132. The sequence continues at coordinate 8,018 of JBGTFX010000038.1, read as the reverse complement.
GTATAATTCTGTAGTAATTGGCCACACTTTCAGCGCCGGCATAGTGGGTACAAATACCTTTAACCTCCAGGTACTTTTCATTTTCAACTACTGTTTTAAAACAGGATTCGTATTCACTTTCCTCAAATCCTGTCCGATGCATTCCTGTCTCGATTTGAAGATGAATTTTTGCCCGTTTTCCAACTTTTTTTGCAGCCTCAACTGCTGCTTGTAATCTCTCTCCTTCAAACAGGTAAAACTCAATTCCTTGCTCCACCGCCCACTCAATTTCCGAGTCGCGAACCATCCCCATAATCAGGATAGTTGTCTCTTCTTTATTTCGATGTACATTCGCCTCCTGAGCTTCATCAGCACTAAACACAGAGAAGTGATTAATGCCACAATCTTCTGCCATTGGAAGAAATTTCGAGATTCCATGGCCATAAGCATTCCCTTTTATTACGGATGATATTTTTACAGAATTGTTACTCCTGCTCCGTATAAACCGAATATTACTTTCCAGTGCACTTTTACTTAATTGAATATGTGATGGCTGAAGAAACCGATTATTCATTGCAATAGAGTTCTATAAGTTTCACAAACAGGGCGACTCCGGTTGGAATCAGCTTGTCATTAAAATCATAATTCTCTGAGTGAAGGGGAAAAGAATCATTCCCTGCTCCCAATCCAAACAACACAATGGGACACTTCTTGCGAAAACTGCCAAAATCTTCACTCCAATACATTGGCTCATCCAACATTTCAACGGGCACATCAACATCCTTGGCAGCTTTACTAATGTTATCTATCCCCTGAAAGTCGTTCACCGTTGCTGCAAAGGGTTCTTTTTCTTCATAATTAATAGATCCCTCAAACCTTTTTTGAGCTTCATCCAAAGCATTCTGAACCTCTTTTTTGAGCCTTTCCAGTAGCTCATCGGTTTCTGCACGCATAGTAAGTCCCATTTTTGCCATACCGGGACTCACTCCATAAGCTTCCTCCCCCATCTGAACGTACGTAATCGTGAGAATGCTAAAAAGCTCTTTTTTTCGGTATTGATTATCTATTTTCATCAATTGTTTAATCATCTCCGCTATTGATTGTGCCGGATTAATTCCCTCCTCGGGTTGAGCCGCATGGCTTGATTTTCCCTTACATACAATTTCCAACCCAACTGAAGCACAGGCAAAGGTTTCATTTTTAACGTAAACCTGATTTTCTTCATAGCCCGGCAGGTTGTGGAGAGCAAATCCGCGATCTATTTCCAATTCTTTAAACGTAGGATCTTTAATCATCCAACCCGCACCCTCTCCGGTCTCTTCTGCCGGCTGAAACAGAAGCATAACAGATCCTTTTTTAGTCCTGTTATCTTGCAGATACTTTGCTACTCCCAATACAATAGCCATGTGCCCGTCATGTCCACAGGCGTGCATCCGTTTTTGCGTCTTTGAAGTATGATCAAAAGTATTTTCCTCATCAATTTTCAATCCATCAAGCTCGCTTCGAAACATCAGGGTTTCTCCTTCACCAGGATTTTCTCCTTTATATATAGCTATCAATCCGTTCCCTCCAATCCCATCAATAATCTCATCAGGATTGGTTTTCCGGAGTTCTGCTTTGATAAATGCTGCGGTCTCTTTTTCTTCTCCAGAAGATTCTGGTTTGCTGTGCAGGGAATGTCTGATTTTCTTCAGCTCTTCAAATTGATCAGGTGAAAGCATCTTATATGGTTAATGAATCTTTTTAAAAGTATAGGTGTGAAGGCCCTTAAATGAAAGGAGAATTCTTGATGTCAACAAATCCGCGGCAGAAATGGATAGTTCTCCCCTTGACCTTAGGTTGAGCTAAGGTCAAGCCGGATGTTCCCGGCATTACCTGAGGGGTGTCCCACAAACCATTAAAATTTAAATGAGTTTATCACTACCCAAAACTACACCCCTCGCATAATCATCTAAATGATGATTATCTCTCCGCCGGCTGGCGGTAGATCATCAATAAACAGGACCCAACACGATTCGCGGGTCGGGATAAAGTGTTTGTGCTTCTGCAAGATCTCTTTCAGAAACAACACCCGGCATATCCGCTTCTCCGGGATCATGTGTGCTCAGTTGGTAATGAAGGTGTGGGTGCCAACATCCATTTTCTGATTTCTCTCCCAGCTCAGCCACTTTTTCTCCTTTATTAACAGGCTGACCAACAGCTAATCCTTCAACCGATTTTTCTGACAGATGACCATATAGCGCAAAAATCTCCGTTTCACCAAAGGTGTGATGCAAGATCAATGTCGGGCCATAATTCCCTTCCTGCTGATGGTTGGCTTTATAGGCAACGGTTCCATCATAAATAGAAAACACAGGGTGCCCGGCTGGTCCCCAAAAATCGATTCCCATATGAATAAAACGCTCATTTTTATATTGAGGAGCCAAATACATTCCCGGCCTTCGCTCGCTGTAGCCACCAACACCCCAGGTTTTGTCTTTAAGCTGATTAATATCAAACCCAGCTGAAAAATTGAGTGATGGTGCATCATTCGGCAAGAGCATTACCGGGTGAATATCTACATCAACAAAATCACTTCTTTTCATTATTTATTATCGATTTAAAAAAATAAGATATGCAATGAATGGATATCTTCTGATAACATATGAGCACCCACCGGACTGTGTCCGCCAACCGGCTGATCTGTCGGCGTTGAACATCGAGACCGAAAATTTATTTTGACTCGCACAAACTACCGACGCAGACAGAAACCCGGAAAAGTCCCGAGTAACGGGACCAGAAAAACACTGGCGTCGGGAATGCTGTCAGGTCTGTTCAGGCATCTTTAAGCTCTTCTCTATTCTTCTTCACAACTCCATTCGTATCTGCGACACGCTTCTCAATATAGTCAGAACTCATCAAACCGAGAGCTCCCATATATTTGAGTTTAAATCGAATTTCATCGCCGACCTTATAGCCTTGCTTATTTGTACCAACATCTAAAATTAACATATCGGAGCTGGCATCGGTGATGGTAATATCATCATTCACAGGAATGAGGTAGTTCGGCTGAATATCGAGCGTTCCAATATCTACGATTGCCCTGTATGCAGTTTTACCGTAATCTTCTTTATTAATTTCCGTTGTTTTTCCCTGTGGATTCTTACCCAAATCCCCGGTAGGCACCATCGGTTTTTCAGAAATTTCTATTATCTGCGTATAAAGCTCCATCACCTGATCACTCATCCCTTCAATCACATCATCTGTAAAAAGATCTTTCCCGAAAAAGAGTGCTTCACCGACTCGAAAATGATTCACGCCGGTCGGCAGTTGTTTATTTAACAGAAGCGGAATCGTTACCGTTGTCCCCCCTGAAACCAGCGGGATCTCCCGTTTAAACCTGAGCTCAATAATCTGCTTATAGAGTGCAAGCTGGATCAGCTTATCACCATCGGGCATTACACCATGAAGGCAATTTAAATTGGTGCCAAGCCCTATAACTTCGATACCCGGCAAGCGAAATACTTTCTCGTAGAAATCAATCAGGTCATCGCGCATAACTCCTTCACGAAGATCGCCCATTTCAATCATTATAATAACTTTATGGACTTTACCCTGCTTAACAGCCTCATCAGACAGCTCATGCATGGTTGAAAGCTCTGTATTTAAGCTTATATCTGCATATTTAATCAGATCCGGAATGGTGTCTTTCGGAGGTGGCTTGATGTAGATCGTCACCGTATTAGGATCAATCTCTTTGGTTACTCTAAGATTGCTGATCCTGGAATCGTGTACTTCGCCTATACCAAGGTTAATCACCTCATTTATATAATCTTTATTACCACATAAGAGCTTTGCCGTAATGCCCCATTTTATATCATATTTCTTAAATAGAGCATCCAGATATTCGTAATTATGACGTAACTCGCTTCGATAGAGTTTTAAGTAAGCCATCTATTTCTTAAGCCTCATTTCGAGGTATTTATTTGTGAATCCAAATTTTTCGTACAGAAATTTAGCCGGATTGTCCGGTTCTACATGGAGTGCAATATCGCCCTCCGTTTCTTCTATAACTTTTTCCATGAGTGATTTTCCCACTCCCCGGCCCCTGGTTTTTGCATGGACAGCAATATAAACCAGTATATTTTCAGGTATAAAGCCAGACATATTGGTTTTATTGATGATGACTACACCAAGGATTTCATCCCCTTCGTGCGCAACAAGAATAAATCCATCCTGACCGGGATTATCCCCAAAAGCATAGGCTATACATTTTAAAATGGAGTCTTTTTCATCACCATATTGGTCAAGGTGATTGTACAAAAACCCTGCAATATGTTCCCGTTCAAATTGAGTTGGATTATCATCGTCTGATTTTACAACACTATAACTTATACTCATGTTCTCTTCTGTTCTTTTTGTGTTAGATAACTAACTGATATGAATGAAATTGCGGACGCTGATATACCGAATACATTGGGATCCAGACTATAAGGTAATTCTATACCTAAATATCGCAAAATTAATGTAGTACTGCCACCCACAATCATGGCAGCCATTGCTCCCGATGACGTACTTTTCTGCCAATAAAGAGCACCAATTACCGGTACAAAGAGCCCTGATACCATAAAGGCGTAGGAATCGAGCATAAGATCCAGCACATTCTCCATCGATGCAGCCAACATCAGTGCAAGAATTCCTATTACCAGCGTAGTAACCTGTGATATGCTTACAAACTTTTGACTGTCCGGGTTAAACTTACGGAAGTGCCCTATAATATCTGTGACTACATTGCCTGATGAAGCCATCAAACAACTATCTGCAGTAGAGAGAATTGCGGAAAAATAGGCAGCCATCATAACACCCAAAAAACCTACAGGGAGTACGGTTCGAAGCAGCATCGGCAGACCCGTTTCGGGATCTGTATCAGCTATGTTTACGGCTCCTAAGTAATCAAACATCCCCTGATCGGCCGCAACCCTGGCAAATAGTCCCAGTAAAACGCCCAAAAATGCCATCACCGGCCATTCAAATAACCCGGCAATATACCATGCTTTTTTAGCGGTTTTTTCATCACGGCAGGCATAAATCCGCTGGTAGAGAGTCATCCCCACAAACCAAATTGGAATGATGGTTACCCCCCAAAAAACCAAATCCTGCCACATTAAATTGGTGAGGGTCAGCATTTCGGGAGCCACTGTACTGCGAATTCCTTCCATTCCGCCAATTTCTAAAAATGCGAAGGGTACACCTATAAAAATCAACCCAAACATGAGTAGTGTCCACTGTACGGTATCGGTATAGATCACAGCTTTTAACCCTCCAAGTACTGTATAGATAACAGCAACGGCTCCCATAATATAGAGCGCCATTTGAAGATCTAAATCAGCGAAGGTTCCGCTTGCCAGTTTTGCACCGGCCAGCATCTGTGAACTTGTAAATCCTGCGTATCCTATTGCTGAAATAATAGCTGCAACCAAAGCCACATTGGCTCCATAATAGTGGCCAAAAACCTGCGGAAAGGTATAAGCTGTATCAAATGCTTTATTTTGCTTGATTTTAGGAATGAGAAAAACGGCGGCGAGCCATGCGCCAATCAAGCCGGTAAAAAGCATCCATGAGCCGGAGAGACCCATCACAAATCCCAAACCACCAAGCCCGATAGAAAATCCGCCTCCTACATCTGTTGCCACAACGGACAAACCGATATGATAGCTGTTCATTTTTCTTCCGCCAACGTAGTAATCGTCCCCGGTTTCGTTCTTTCTGAAAAAGAAGTATCCAAAAGCGAGGAGCCCCAACACATATACGACAAAGATGGTTAGATCAATGGGGTGCATGAATCATCAATTTAATTGATGGAGCTAAGCGGGATAAGCCTGTAAAATATTTAGTAGCTTTTTTACTGCAAATAATATCGAAGTTCCTTAATGGTAGGCTTTAAGGTAAGGTGTATGTATGGCAGCTTCAAATTTAACCTTGGGACAAATTTTTTCCTTAATTATATGCCCTGACAGAATGCAGTTGTTGCTGTGTAAGGCACTTTATAGAGATCAACTCTATTGAATAGTGTGTTTTGAAGAATCAAAAAAAAACAACTCTCTTGGTATTATTGAAGTATAACAGCAGAAAACCAGCCTTAACCGGGTGCATTTAAAAATAAATCATTGCTCATTCGGAAAAGGGGCATGCTCGATTATTTTACAGATCACCACATTCGATCTATTTCAAGATTTATTGGTGATCTGCTTTTAACAAATGAGACGGATATTAACAAAAAATTAATCAGTGATCGGCTCAATTGTCACCGGCACTATGGTATCGGCCCAGTGAATCACAAGCGTTCCCTGATCAACAGTGACATCTTCAAAGTAGATCATCATCTGTTCCACAAAGTGAGATTCTTCTGCAGTCACCTCTAACCTAAGAACATCTTCTTCTTCCAAATAATTATAAGCACCCCATTGATCTGCAATATTGTTAAATACTATAATCCACTGGTCTTCACCCGGAATTGTGAAAAGTCCGTAAATACCGGCTTCAAGTGGTTGCCCCTCAATTCTAACATCATCAGAAAATGAAATAACTGTGGCTTCATTCGCACCGGTTCTCCACACACTGCCAAATGGAACTAAATCACCAAATATGATTCGCTCATTTACACTTGGACGCCCATAAGTTACTGCAACTTCTGTAAGTCCAATAGTTTGTTCTACAGCAGCATTCGGGCTAACCATTGGTCGATCGGTTTGTCGCTCCTGAGCTTCAACAGAATTAAAAAGTAACAGTGTTAATAGTACAGTAAAAAAGCTAATCGTAGTAGATTTCATGGTATCCTGTTATAATTTAGGTTAGATAGAGTCTTGAAGCAGGTGCGGAAAGTCTTTTTTAAATTTCTGAACTTTTGGCGCCACTACCACAGAGCAGTATCCTGCGTTTGGATTGTTATTAAAATAGTTCTGGTGATAGTCTTCTGCAACAGAATACTTCGAGAGTGGTGTAATTTCTGTTACGATAGGATCACTCCATAAATCAGACTCATCCGTTTTCCTCATCGATTTTTCGGCAATTTCTTTTTGTTCATCATTATGATAAAAAATAGCAGAGCGATACTGAGTTCCCACATCCGCTCCCTGGCGATTTAGCGTTGTTGGATTGTGTGTATGCCAAAAAACTTCCAGCAGCTCTTCGTAGCTGATTTGCGCGGGATCAAATGTGACCCTTGCCACTTCTGCATGACCCGTTCTGCCCGAGATTACCTGCTCGTAAGTGGGATTATCGACAGTTCCACCTGCATAACCCGACTCTACGGCAACAACACCCGTTACTCGTTGATAGATAGCTTCAACACACCAAAAGCAACCCGCACCAAAAGTAGCCGTTTCAGTTTCTACGGGATCAGAATTTGTGTTATTTGTCATTGTAAAACCCAATAAGATTAATGTTAAAAGCGTCTTCATATTATTCAATTTGTTTGATGTTCTGTTCCACACAACGAATTCATTGTTGAAAACGTGCCGGATTTTTTTCCAACTGTTAATGCGTGATGGATCCTCTTTAGTGCGTAATTGTGGTTCTATTCCATGGAAGAAGTAATCATGAACATAAATTATTACGGTTTGGATGCTCCGTTCTCTCCTTCATCAAAATAGATTAATCCTACGGATAGTAATCCACCGGCAATGGTTGTGTACAGAGCTATATTTATGATAGTTGGCATGGTCAGTCCAATATCGAGCCACCACCCTAATAGAAACGGACTGATTGCGGTACTTAATACCATTATAGATGAAAACAGGCTGCGCACCGTTCCTATCATCCCGGTTCCGAACATTTCTGCCCATAATGCAGATTTGATGGTCCCTCCCATTCCCATACTTGCGCCTAAGAGACCCATATAGATAAATGCAGCCCACGTATGTGAATAAACCGATCCAATAAGCAACCCTATTACCATTGGAATTAAATAGAATGGGAAAACCTGTTGTGCTGAAAATCGATCAACCCATGGGCCGGCAAGCAAACCAAAAGAAATTCTTGCACCGGCAAAAGCGATAAAT
>JBGTFX010000037.1:0-6472 GCA_041747055.1 Balneolaceae bacterium | reverse complement strand
GGTGAGGGGCCTAAAAAGGAGTCTATCGAGCAGTTTGTAAAGGATCAAAAAACTGAGGAGAACGTAATTTTTCATCCCTACCTTGATCAAAAAGAGTTATGGGAATTAATGTGCTCGTCCCATCTGTACGTTCACGCCTGTGACTTTGAGGGATTGAGCAAAATCATTATTGAGGCAATGGGAATGGGAGTGCCGGTGCTGGCATCGGATGTGGTTCCACTCAGAGACTACATCAAAGATGGAGAGACAGGATTTTTGGTAGAAAACAGTACCGGATTATGGAAAGATAAAATCTTCGCTTTGGCCCAAAACCCGGACAAACTGACTAAGGTATCAAGACCTGCAAAGGACTATGTAGAAGATCATTTTAGCGCAGATAAAAACGTGAAAATCTATTCTCAATATTTTAGGCGGATCGCTGATAAAGACCTCCAAGGTTTTTAAAAACCTTGGAGGTCTTTCGTGCGGATTACGTCAGCCGCGGGTCAGCGACACCGCGCTACGTAGGACAGGTCGCTGACCTGTCACCGGACGTGAAGTTCGTGCAGGATTATGCCGGCTGCGGGTCAGCGACACCGCGCTACGTAGGACAGGTCGCCTGACCTGTCACCGGACGTGAAGTTCGTGCAGGATTATGTCAGCCGCGGGTCAGCGACGCCGCGCTTTAAGTGCATGATCATGCAGTTGATCTTTTCGTAGGTTTGACTATTTTAGTCTCAACTTTTAATTCTAAAAACGAACTATGAGTAATAGAAATATTATAAATAATCTCAGTACGTCTTTTTCTCTGGAGTATTATGTTGAAGATGCACAGGGAAATCCATCACTTGATAAAAAGCTAACAGTTGGTGCCGGTTCACAACAGAAGCTGGACCAACTGGTTAATACTTGCTGGCTCAAGTTTATTGTCCCAAATAAAGATGGTTGCACGGTAACCTTAAAAGGAAATCAAATCTTGGAACTAATTACAGTAAAATCTGTGAGTTCCGGTGGCTCAAACACTGAAACGGTTGTTAAAATCGCTGCAAATACTGAGATTGAATCTGCAGATTCAAATGGAGAAGATGATGATGTAGTTGTTGATCCTGCATATAGTGAACCATAAAACTTCTTTTTCATTGATTTAAGGTTAAAATATTTCTATTTAGGGTCGAACTAAACTACACGTTCTCAACCTATTTTATGGCTCAGCTCTGGGTTTCTATTATTTTAACCTTACTTTTTTTTGCAGGTCTTATCTCTCCTCAATATAGCTATGCGCAAGAGGGTGAAATTGGGAGAACTATTTTACCGGGTATCCCAATTATAGAATCTGTAAATCTATATGAAAGAAGCAGCTACCTACAGAATTGGGCCATCACAAAAGACCGCGATGGTATTTTGTTTGTGGGTACAGCCGGTAATCTAATGCATTTCGACGGTGAGAGGTGGAATTCTTACAATACATTGGGTCCTGCAGTAAGAAGTATTGAACCGGGTTTTAATGGAGATTTGATTACCGGTGGGGTCTCTCAATTAGGCATATTTGAGAGATCGGGCACAGCTTTGGTTGATACACTTTTATATAGAAATCTGTTGAATATAGTGCCGAAGTCTCAAAAGAATTTCGGATATGTGAATAGAATTATTGTCAGGGGAGACTCTTCTGTTTTCTTCAATGGACAACGGTTTTCCTTTCAATTCAAAGAGGACTCACTTACCACACTGAGTGACAACATCTGGATTTTCCGGCTTTTTGAAGCGCATAACTCTATCATTACCAATGACTCTCTGGGTATATCTATATACGAAGATGGAAATCTGAACCTGATACCGGGCGCAGAACAGTTTGAATACACAGGTGTGAGCTGTTTGATGGAAATGGAAGATGATGGATTCCTTTTTCAAGTTCGAAATGAAGGACTTTATACCTACGATGGCTCAACCTTTCAAAAACAGGAGAGCGAAGCATCAGATTTTCTAAAGGGTCTTTTACCATACACTTGCCAAAAATTACAGGACGGCAGCTATTTCGTGGGAACCACAACGGGAGGGGGGATACGGTTTACGGCTGAGGGAACGGTATTAGGCACGTTTACGACAGACACCGGCTTACCCGAAAATATTATTTATGATTCGTATCTGGATGTGGACGGAACCCTTTGGCTCAGCCATATGGAGCATATTTCCAAACTAAATTTCGGTTCGCCAATCCGGCAGGTTCATCGCAGCGATGAATTGGATGGATTACCATTCTCAATGCTAAAATTTAATGACGATTATTACATAGCTACAGCCCGCGGACTTTATACGATGAGCGGGAATAAGAATACGGTAGAAAAAATATTCTCTACTTCTATAGATAGTAAACTATTTGAAGCAAATGAGGATCTTTTTTTATACACAATTAGAGACCTTTTTAAACCGCATGAATCGTCTGAATCTATATTAAGGTTTAATCAATCGATCAATACCATATTTCCATATCAAAAAGACTCTTCTATCAAGTTTACTTTTTCAGGAGATGGTATGACTGCCATTAAAAAGGATGGTACTTCATATATTGAAACTTCCCGGATTACGAATGTTGATTTATCACATGGGACTATGGTTGAAAATGATTTCGGAGATATTTGGGTAGGGTCTCAATCAGGAAATTTTATTTCAATTACAGCAAGTGAAATAGAACGGTTTTTGGAAACGGGCGCGGTAAATATAAAAGAATATACGATGCCGGAAGGCTGGCACCGGGATCGCAGCCGCTATATCTACCCATTGATACTCAACGATGAAATTTTATTGGGAACCCCTACGGGACTATATCGACTAGATAAGGAGACGGATACCGTGGTGGAAGATAATCGCTTTGGGGAATTTAGCAGGGTATATGAAGCTACAGGAAACCCTACATCTATTCATCGCATGGTGGCGGATGAAGAGGATAACATATGGATTCGCGCAAACCGGGATTTTCATTATGCCGAAAAACAGGATGATGGGAGTTATCAAATTCATAGTAACTCACTTCGACGGATTAATGACAATCAAAACAATGATATTTATGCAGTAGGAGATGGCAAGGCGTGGTTTGTTGGGAGTGAAGGGTTGTTCTTTTATGATCACTCTTTGGCTACAGAACCTTCCGTCCGTCCGCCTATCATTCGCACGGTTACTGCACGGGAAGATTCACTGGTATTTCAAGCCTATGATCGGGAAAAATCAAAAAACAGTCTGTTGCGGCTTCCTTACGAACTCAACAATCTGCGGATCGAGTATGCATTTACGGATTACAGCTCATTTGAGGGAACAGAATATCAGGTAAAACTGGAAGGGTATGATGAAGATTGGTCGCTTTGGAATGAAGAATCCCGGAAAGACTATACACAAATCCGGGAGGGCAGCTACCGATTTATGGTGCGCGCAAAAGATGTTACAGGGGTTGTAAGCGAAGCTTCGTTTTTGCCTATTCAAATACTTCCACCCTGGTACAGAACCTTTTGGGCATATTTGCTTTATTTAGGCGCCATTTCGGGTCTTTTATATGGAGCTCATATGTTCCGAATACAACGAATTCTGCATGTTCAGGGAATTCGAAACAGGATTGCCAGTGATTTGCATGATGAAATCAGTGCGACGCTAAGCAGTATCAGTTACTTTTCTGAGGCAATAGAACGGAGTAGTGATGAAACAAAATCAAAACGATACCTCGGGTTGATCTCGAAAGGGGCGAATGAGGCGAAAGAGAAGATTACCGATATTATCTGGTCTATTAATCCCGAAAATGACGACTGGGAAAATCTGCTCACGAAATGCAGGCGTTATGCGGCTGATCTTTTTGAAAGTAAGGGTATTGAGTATAAAATTAATTTTGATGAAACTGTTACGGGGAAGGTTGATATCGAAGACCGGAAAAACCTTTGGCTGATCTTTAAAGAGATTGTTACAAATATTGCCCGCCACTCAAATGCAACATCAGCTAAAATTCGTTTTCATGTTCGCAATGGTGAAGTGTTATTGGAGATAACGGATAATGGTACAGGGTTTGATACTTCTAAATCGGAGGAAGGCAATGGTATAAAGAACATCAAAACGAGAGCTAACCAAGTAGGGTTGAGTGCGGAGCTTATTTCTACGAAAGATGGTACCATTTGGAAGCTAAAGGGAAAACTTTAAAAACGCATGGTTATGTAGTGTGTACAAAAACAGAAATTTCTATGTTTTATGAATTGTAAAAGTTCGATTTGTCCAATATGAATGAATCCCCCTTAGTAAAGGGGGAGCAGGGGGATGTTTATCAGAACATGAAGAAATCCGATAGACACCCCTCTCAATCTCCCCTTGATAGGGGAGACTTCACTTTTAGATCGTAAAAAAGATTATAAATCGAACTTAAGTTAACCGAAATAATAAATATGGAAAACGGTTTGATTAAGATTAGCATTGTAGAAGACAACGAATATATGAGAGAGGGGTGGGAGGCCATTCTTGATACACAGGAAGATTTTTGTGTACTTGATACGTATACATCCTGTGAAGATGCTTTTGCCAGCGATACTATAGAACGCAATGATGTAATCCTGATGGATATTGAGCTTCCCGGAATGACCGGTATTGAAGGAGTAAAGTATGTGCGGAAACATCACCCAAATATTCATGTGATTATGGCTACCATTTTTGATGATGACAAGCATATATTTAATGCCCTGAAAGCAGGAGCTATTGGTTATTTGCTAAAAAAAGTGGGGCCGGATGATCTTTGTAAAGCAATTCGTGATGCTTGTGATGGTGGCTCACCCATGACCCCGGAAATAGCGAGAAAAGTAATTCAATCATTGCATGATAAGAAACCAAAAGAAAAATCTCTCCAGCTTTCAGGCCGTGAGCTTCAAATATTGAAGGAGTTGGCCACCGGAAAATCATATATGGCAATCAGTAAGAATATTTTCCTTTCAGAAGATGGAGTGAGATATCACATCCGAAATATCTATCGAAAACTGGAAGTGAACAGCCGAACGGAAGCAGTTGCTGTAGGTATGAAGGATCGGATTATATAATAGTGATTCCGAAGCGGGAGGTACTGTGTTAAAAAACAAGAGATTTCTTGTATTTTTAGTTAAAGAACATTGTCCATTAATACGGACTTTGTATCTACGGTAGTCTCACTTTTTGGTGAGACTACTTCTTTTTGTTGTTCTCTTTGTCGCTCAATTATAGTCGGATTAAACAATTCCTTTCTTTTCCACAGGGTGTACATATATCCTAGTAATTTCTTTTGAATGGCTACATGGGCTTTCATTTTTATGTTATGTCTATTTAGCAGACGCTCATACACGCGGTATATCTGGGGCGTTTTTCGCCTTATTATCGTATTAGCCGGCATGTACATGGCATGTCGTATGTAGGAGCTGCCTCTTTTGGATATTTTTCTGTTGCCTATACGTTTTCCCGATTCATTCGCCACAACATCATACCCGCTAAAGCTCATCAGTTGGCTGTAGCTGGTAAAATGGGTAAAGCCTAAGGTCTCAGCTAAAATAGTAGCAATAGTTATTTCTCCTACCCCGGGTATACTCTTTAAACACTGAATCTGATGAACTAAATCATCCCGGCTTGCCAGATGCTTTTTGATCTGTTGCAGTAAATAGTCACTCTCTTTTTCAAGGTTCTTTAGGATGCGCTTCAATGAACGTTGCACCTCTTTAATTTGGAACCCGCTATGCTGCTGGGCATGTAACTGGTTACGAACCTCTGTGATCTGTTGCAACAAAGAAGATCTTGTACGTGTCAGCTGCCGCAATTCCCGCCAGTATTTATCGATGCCTTTCCAGGGTTTAAGTTTACGTTCAGCTCCCATTAACGCTAATCCAAATGCATCCACTTTGTCGGTTTTATTGCGTAATCCTCGCGAAGCTATAAAATGCTTGGCCTTAGAAGGCAATACCACACTTAGGTGGATCTCGGGAGCATGTTCGTTCAGGTGAAGGGCAAGTTGTTCGTAATAAATACCGGTGGCTTCCATGGTAAAACGAAGACCGGTAAAAGCATCGCCGGCTACTTTATTAAGCCATCTGAGCATGGCTTTACTACCAGAGGGAGTATTTTTAAAAGATCTATGAGATACTACTTCCCATTTTTGTATATCCAGATCATAGTTCAATAAGCAAACGGCATGTTCATCTTTGGCTACATCACATCCTAGGCTATAAATCATAACACAGAGAGTTAGTTAAATGTGTAATTAGATTATCTTCAGGGTGCTTTCGTCTTCAGAATAGCTCATTAATGGACGATACAATCTGCTTAAACCAGACTGTTCACTTGGTACTGTTGGCCTTCTACGAAAGGAGAATAAGCTGGATTTACCTCCCGCCGTACATCCAATTATTATTTATTGGTGTTTGCTTCGTAATAGTAGTAGGTGCCAGCTTATTTCCTGTAAGATAACTGCGAATATTGCAGTAAGATTAACTAAAAACAAGATATGAGCTTCGGG
>JBGTFX010000036.1:0-8872 GCA_041747055.1 Balneolaceae bacterium | reverse complement strand
TAGCGAACCACATAGTCCGTTTCCGCACTAAGCAAGTCTACAATTTTACCTTTTCCTTCATCGCCCCCCTGAGCGCCAACACGTATTCGTATGGCCATAATCCAAAAAAAAGGAGGTGTCATGAACACCTCCTTGGTTAATTAGTTAATAGTAATTGCAATTACTCTTCTTTAAAAGAATTTACTGCTTCTTCAAGCGATTGATAATGCTTAAAGACAGTAATTAATTTTGTAATAGTGAGCAAGCTTCTGATTTTGTCGCCGGCGTTAGAAATTCGTAAATCTCCGCCTGCTTTTCGCATAGTGGTTAATGCACCAATTAACATCCCGAGGCCGGATGAGTTCATAAATTTGACATTCGAAAGATTTACAACCACATTTTTTTGATCGTTTTCAATCAATTCGTGCAATTGTTCATTCAAACTTACTGCATCGGGTCCACCCATTACATTGCCGCTGAATTCAATTACTACGCAATTGTACCTCTCAGAAACTTTAAAACTCATAATTTTTCTCCATTTTTATATGATGATTACGTTACGACTTTTTTGCCTTAAGAGCACGAGACTGCAACTCTACAACTAAGGTACTGGCGACAAAAAGTGAACTATAGGTACCGAGAATAACTCCCAGAACTAAAGCAAAAGCAAAACCTTTTAGCACCTCTCCACCGAATATAAACAGGACGGTTACTACAAACAAGGTGGTAACTGATGTAATCACTGTTCTACTTAGTGTATCGTTCAAGCTTTTGTTAATCATGTCTTTAAATGACATGGTTTTGTATATCAGTGAATTTTCACGAATCCTGTCAAAAACAACCACAGTATCATTCAACGAATAACCCACAATGGTCAAGAATGCTGCAATCAAGGCCTGATCTATCGTTACATTAAATGGAACCAAAGGTTCTATTATTGTAAAAATACCAAGCACAATTACTACGTCATGGACAAGTGCAGCAACAGCTCCGGCCGAAAAGTACCATCCTTTAAAACGTATTAAAATGTAGATAAAGACCACAGCTACGGCGAATAAAATGGAGTTCATAGCTGCCATTTTTAAATCTTCGGCAAATCGTGGACCTACTACATCTGTTTTAATAACGGTTACCGGGTTATCCGGATAGAGCTCCTGAAGATTCGTAAGAATCAGATTTTGAACATCAGAAATGTCACCTTCTAAATCAGTACGAACAAGAATATCGCTTGGTGAACCAAAGAGCTTAAGTTCCGGAGTTCCTTCAAGTGGACCTGTTAAGTGATTTCGTATTTCAACGACATCAACATCGTTTTCGAAATCAAAAACAAACTCTTTACCGCCACGGAAGTCAATTCCGTAGTTCAATCCCATAGTTAGAATTGCAACGATGGATCCGACAAATAGAATTCCGGATAGTACTACTGCAATTTGTTGGGCTTTTATAAAATCAAAACTGGGTGATTCAAACCATTTCATAATCAATACCTACTATTTAAATTTTTTATTTCGATGAGGATTAACCGAAGCTAATTGTAGCTGTTTTTTCTCGTGTGAGGTAATCAATAATCACACGTGTAATAACAATCGCGCTGAATAGCGATGCTACAATTCCAGCCATAAGGGTAATTGCAAAGCCTTTAATTGGCCCAACCCCGAAGCTGTATAGAATAATACCCACGAAAAATGTGGTAACGTTTGCATCCACAATTGCACTCATTGCATTCGAGTATCCATTATCGATGGCTGCTCTAAGAGTTTTACCTGCCCGAAGCTCCTCCCGAATTCTATCAAAGATCAGTACGTTCGCATCTACCGCCATACCAATTGTTAGAACAATACCGGCAACCCCCGGTAATGTAAGGGTGGCATTAAAAGCTGCTAAAATCCCAAGGATGAATATGATATTCAGGATCAGCGCTAAATCAGCAATTCCCCCTCCAACATGGTAGTAGGCAATCATAAACAGAGCCACAACGGTTAACCCGAATAGAACCGAATATAAACCGGCTTGAATAGATGCCTCACCCAGAGATGCACCAACAGTACGCTCCTCAATAATTTCAAGTGGAGCAGGAAGTGCACCGGAAAGCAGAATGTTCACTAAATCTTCTGCTTCTGATACTCCACCAAGCCCTGTAATAGAGGATCGTCCATTATTTATTTTTGATTGTACGGTTGGATAGGAGTACACATAACCATCAAGAACAATCGCAACCGGGCGGCCGATGTTTGCACCGGTAATTCGAGCCCAGCGCCGCGCGCCCTCAGAATCCATTGTCATAGAAACTTCAGCTGCATTTGTTGCCTGATCAAACTGCACAGATGCCTCAGAAATTACATCACCGGTCATTTCAATTTGGCTTCGAACACCAATCAACTCAAACAGATTCATTCCACGATCTTGTGCAAATGGCTGAGCACCCCACATTAAAGTAGTATTTCGCGGAAGTCGATTTTGTACTTCTTCCATGCTAATTAGCTCATTAACACGAGCTGTATCTTGTCCGGCCGCATACCCAAAGGTATAATTACTTCTACCTTGTGGATTCAACACTTGAAGAAGTGGATTTCCATTTTCTTCTGCGTCTTCAACCTGTTCCCGATACTCTTCGGATTCGAAAAACCGAATAACCTGATTCTTTGCATTATTTAATTCATCTGCATCAGCTGAAAGGCGAAATTCGAGTCGTGCCGTACCTTTTAATAAGTTACGCACTCGCTCTTCATCATCGACTCCGGGAAGCTCAACAATGAGTCGGCTGTTACCCTGTTGTAGGATTGAAGGTTCTGCTACACCATATCTGTCCACACGGGTTCTTACAATTTCCATGGCACGTTCCACTGCATTACTCTGCTGGTTTCGTAGATAGGAAGTAACTTCAGCGTTGGATGATCGTCGTGTAATGTTTTGAGCATCAGATCGGAAATACCGGCTCAACATTGCATTAGAATCCCGATTTCCAAATTCTGCCACAAATTCATCAATAAAGTTGGTTCTATTGACATCTGCTCTTTCTGATGCAACTCGAATAACATCTTCGAGATAATCATCAGATAAATCACCGGCTAATTCCTGAACCAGCTGTGCAATTCCAATTTCCAGGGTTATATACATTCCACCTTGAAGATCAAGGCCGAGAGACAATGATCTCTCACGAATATTTTGCAGTCTTTCCCGGTTTTCATCAAGGTAATCTGCTTTCTCAACCGTAGGCATGTTATCGATATGTCGCTGTTCCAGCATCAATTGTACAGTTGGGAACAGATACCAAACGGTCAACCCCAAAAAGAGGGCAATACAACCAATTTTAAATCCATTATTCTGTTTCTTCATAGTATAAATTTTTTGATAAGTAACATTATTAGTGATTGACGCAGTTATTGCGTTCAATTTTTTGGAATAAATAAATGTGGGAAGAGATAAGTCGCTAAGGAGCGTTAATACTTATTCCATCAATAAGAGGTGTAAGGCTTCGTTTGATCAGATCAGAAAATGTCCGAATCTGATTTGTAGTAAATGTGTGTAAATTCTTTTTCTGGCTATTTAAATATGCTGCTAAGGATCTCTCGGTTTGGGTCGTCCATTTTTGGAGTTGAGTAAGAGCATCAGGAATAACAGCATTCATGCCTGATTTTTGATGCTTAAACTGGCTCCATTGATCAATTAACCAACCGGAAACCTGATCATCCTTCTCAGGTTTGGTAAAAGGGGAAATTTTAAAATCCTCTCTATTGTTTGAAATAATTTCCGATGCTTCCTGAAGCAGCATCCAGAAATCGTCAGTCTTTTCCGGTAAATTCCGAATAGTAGATCGTAATCTAATTTCAGATTCATCACCCGTCGCTACTATATTTTGATCAAGCCATTGCGTAAACGCAGTTTTTTGAGCATTCCCAAAAAATGGAATTAACAGATGAGCTGTTAGCCCGATCAAAAGCGTGCCAATTACGACCCGCTGCAATATGTGAAAAATTCGGTTTTTCATCAGACCCATAAAAATAGGCAGAATGGAAGGTGATTCAAATAAAAGTTTTGTTAATTATAACAACTTTTAATCACCTATAAAACGTATAAAATTTTTTATATCCGATATAATCTTTTAGCAGAAAATTAATCCTACTCCACTGTAGACTGCCAGGCTACCGCCTGCCAGGTACCATCACGTTTTAGAAATGTACCGGTATTTAAATTATACGATGTTTCGGTTTCATCTCCCTGAACCGTAGAAACTAATCGAAATGCAATGATAGCGGTATTTCCATATAGCCGAATATCCACAGCTTCGGCGTGATAAACAGGCAGGGTGTCATCGGGTTCAATGGATTCCTCACCTTCAAAACCTGACATTATTCGATCTTTGCCAAATCGCTGACCCAAAGAGCTGGTATAAATCAAATCCTCAGCCCAAAATCGATCGTGGATTTCCTCATCAAAAGCAGCACCGTCCAGAAATTCTGTTAATAATGAATTTAATTCTTCTATGTCATTGGATGATTGGTTTTCCTGCACGCATCCGGTTAATAACAAAACCAAAAGAAGATATAGAGATATGCAATTTTTTAGCATTGTGATTGATTAAATGAGGATTATGAATTTTCAACTATAGTTTTCATCATTTGTCGGTAGGCCGGTGTCAATTCTACATTTCGTCTTTCCATCATTTTTTCCATGGCTTCAATAGCCTTTTCAAAGTGATATGGAACTAAGTCGCTGCCACTTACCCAGCTAAAAGAGGGGACAAATTTTGGAGGATATCCATCAGAAAAAAGATTGCAACAAACGCCGCAAAGCGTTCCGGTATTCAACATTGAATTAATTCCCGTTTTGGAGTGATCACCCATAATTGTTCCAATGAATTGTTGACCCGTGTCCCTTTCTTCCCCGGTTGCCCAATCCCGGAATTTCACTGTTCCATAATTATTTTTCAGGTTTGATGTGTTGGTATCCGCGCCAATATTACACCACTGTCCAAATACTGAATTTCCTGCATACCCATCATGCGCTTTGTTAGTGTATGAATGAAAGATTACGTTTGATACTTCTCCTCCAACCTTACAAACAGGTCCAATGGTTGTGTCTTCATAAATTTTTGCGCTCATTTTTATAACTGATTTCTCGCACACAGCCGCTGTTCCCCTCACCACAGAATTTGCCATTAACCGAGCCCCTTTCCCGATATATATAGGTCC
Source organism: Balneolaceae bacterium (assembly GCA_041747055.1). Taxonomy (GTDB): domain Bacteria; phylum Bacteroidota; class Rhodothermia; order Balneolales; family Balneolaceae; genus SW132. The sequence goes on along the minus strand of JBGTFX010000036.1, from coordinate 3,701 downwards.
TGATTCTGCAATTAATATAGCACCCGGCTCAATAATGGCTCCATCTTCTATAAAAATTTGATCACTATTCACCAGGGTAGAGTAGGGGTAATCCTTAGTATTTGCCGGTTTTAAGGAGGGTATTCGTTTAAGATCCTCCCGTATTTCTCTGCCATTCCACTGGAAAAGCTGCCATACATTCTCTAATCCTACCTGATCAATGTTGCTTAGTGAAATCTGATCAAGCTTAATGCCTTTTTTGAGCCAGCTATTGTGCACATTACTGTCAACATTTGCTACAATAAGATGACCATCGCATTGAATCCCTTCTCCCGGTTTTAATAATTTAACCCGCTTGATTAAACTTTCCGTCGGTAAATATCGGGGATTAATCCATAGTACGTTTTCATTAGTAGAGATTTTTTCTTTCTCAAAAAATACACCCTGAAGTTCAGGCCGTATAATACCTTTTATACTGTTTTGATTTTCTAACGTGTATTCCCATTTTTGACCAAGTGTTAAAATACCTACCCTCAAATCATGCATCGGTCTTGTTAAGGTAAGAGGATGAAAATGTTCAAGAAATTTGTCTTCGAAGTAGCAGGTCTGAAAGCTCAAAATGGTTTGTCTCTTTTTGTTTTTTTATCATTTAATAGATGGGTAAATTAATGAAAAACAAAGAATAGACTAAATCAAAAGATTATATGTGTGGAATTGTAGGTTATGTAGGTGAAGGAGACGCAGGAGAAATACTTGTTAAGGGTCTGAAACGATTAGAATACAGGGGATATGACTCAGCCGGTGTTGCGATGATGAACGGTAAAATGTGTGTGGAAAAAGGCAAGGGAAAAGTAATTAATTTGGAAAAAAATCTTCTTGCAAGTAAAATTACCGGCAAAATTGGGATTGGCCATACAAGATGGGCAACTCACGGCGAACCTAACGACATAAACTCACATCCTCATTTAAGTGAGAGCGGAAAAATTGCCGTGGTGCATAATGGAATTATTGAAAACTATACATCTTTACGCAAAAAACTGATCGAAAGAGGACGGACGTTTAAAAGTCAGACCGATACTGAAATAATTGCACAGCTGATTGAAGAAATTTTTACAACATCTGATATTTCATTTGAAGAAGCTCTCCAGCTTACCCTAAAACAAGTAGTGGGAACGTACGGACTTGCCATTGTAAATATTGATGAACCGGATAGAGTATATGTTGCCAGAAAAGGATCACCGCTTTTGCTGGGAATTGGTGACGGCGAGATGTTTATAGCTTCTGATGCATCACCCATTGTTGAGTACACCAACAAAGTAATTTATCTTGATGATGGAGAGATGGCCATTGTTACTAAGGATGATTATCAGGTTAAGACCATTGAGGATGTAAAGCTTACCAAAGAGATCCACGAGCTTGCAATGGGAATTGAGGAGATCGAAAAAGCCGGATATCCTCACTTTATGCTAAAAGAAATTTTTGAGCAGCCTCGGTCGATTGCTGATTGTCTTCGTGGACGTTTGAATACATCTAAAGGAACTATTCAGCTTGGTGGGTTAGTGAACGTAATGGAGGAGCTGATTTCGGCAAACCGAATCGTAATCGCCGCCTGTGGAACAAGCTGGCACTCCGGATTAGTGGGTGAGTATTTGTTTGAGCATCTTGCAAAAACTCCCGTTGAGGTAGAGTACGCATCAGAATTTCGTTATCGCGATCCATTAATCGGGAAAGGTGATGTGTTATTGGTGATTTCGCAAAGTGGGGAAACAGCCGATACGCTTGCGGCTCTTCGCGAAGCCAAGGAAAAAGGTGCTACCGTTCTCGGAATTTGTAACGTTGTGGGTTCTACTATCTCCCGCGAAACTGATGCCGGTGTATTTACTCACGCCGGGCCAGAAATAGGGGTTGCTTCAACCAAAGCATTTACAGCACAGGTTGCTGTTTTAACAATGATGGCTATTCAGTTAGGTCAGGCAAAGGGACATATTGACAAAAAACGTGCTACAAAATTAATCAGCGAATTGAATAGTATCCCCAAAAAAGTAGAACAAATTTTAAATGAGTGTGATGAGTCAATCCAGGAAATGGCTAAGCTTTTTACCTATGCACCAAACTTTCTTTACCTGGGAAGAACCTACAATTTTCCGGTTGCACTTGAAGGAGCCCTTAAACTGAAGGAGATCTCCTATATACACGCCGAGGGTTATCCTGCGGCAGAAATGAAGCATGGACCGATTGCCTTAATTGATGATATGATGCCTGTTGTTGTAATTGCAGCAACGGATCACACTAACGATAAAATGATCTCTAATATAGAAGAGGTGAAAGCCCGAAAAGGACGCATTATTTCAATAATGAACGATGGAAATAATGATGTAAAGGATTTATCAAATTTTTGTGTGAATATTCCCTCCACAATTGATTGCTTTACACCACTGCTTACAGTGATTCCGCTGCAATTGCTTTCATACTATATTGCAGTGAATCGCGGTTGTAATGTGGATCAGCCCAGAAATTTGGCAAAAAGCGTGACGGTAGAGTAGTGGGGGTGGTTTTTAATCTTTATGTCATACCCGACCTCGATCCGCTCATACTTTGAATGCGGAGCGATATCTCGGGAAAATGAAGTGCAGAATTTGTACATCTTTCAGATCGATAATCGGATTTTTTCTCATTATATCTACGAAAGGGATTTTTCTCACTATTTGATAGCGTTATTAATGTATGGAAATGAATATTAAAAATATGGTTTGTCCACGTTGTGTGGAATCTGTAAATCAGATTACAGAAGAACTACATCTTCCGGCTGATTCTGTGGAATTGGGATCTGTATCGTTTTCACGTAAACTGGAAGAACAAGAAGTTAATCAGTTTGATGAATTGCTCAAAAACAAGGGATTTGAACTGATTGTTGATAGGGAGACAGAACTCGTAAATAAAGTAAAAACGCTTTTGTTAAGTTATGTCACTCATCTCGAGGAGGATAAAAACCCACGCAAACTTTCAGCGTTTATATCTGATCATCTGCATCATAACTATTCATATTTAAGTCATGTGTTTTCGGAAGTGGAGGGAAAAACAGTGGAAACTCATCTGATTGAATTGAAGATCGAACGGGTGAAGGAGTTATTGAGCTACAACAAGTGGACACTCAGTGAAATAGCCTGGAAACTGAAATACAGCAGTGTTCAATATCTTTCCAATCAGTTCAAAAAAGTAACCGGTAAAACGGTAACTGAATATCGGGCGGGGAAATCTTCAAGGCGATCTTTAGATCAAATCTAAAAATATTACACATCTCAGTCACGGTTCCATGACGGGATACAATTAACTCATCTATATTTTACTTATCGATTTAAAAGATCAGCCCATAAATACGATGGAAAAATATATATATAACGTAAAAGGAATGACCTGTGCAGGTTGTGCAAATAGTGTGGAAAAAACCCTCAAAAATATAGAGGGTGTTGAGCATGCTGAGGTAAATATTGCAACCGAGAATGCGACAGTGGAATTAAGGCCAACATCAAAAACAAGCTTTGATGATCTTGCTGAAGCCGTAAAAAATGCAGGGTATGAATTGGTGAAACCTCAAACAGAAACACTGAACTTTTTGGTTTCGGGAATGCATTGTGCGGGTTGTTCCGGAACTGTTGAAAAAGCCCTGAATTCGGTTGAGGGAGTCTCGGAAGCAAATGTCAATCTCACCACCGAAAAGGCAA
>JBGTFX010000035.1:0-6637 GCA_041747055.1 Balneolaceae bacterium | reverse complement strand
TAACCTCTTTTCTCAAAGCTGATTTTTCGTCCAGTCAGTCCGGTTACTTAACTAATTCGTAGAGCTTCTAAGACGTTCTTGATTTCATTCCTTTAAAATATTCTTGTAACAAATTGTGGTTGAAAAACTCAATAAGTGTACAACAAGAAATTTATCAGAAATGGATATGAGAAAAATAGCCTTTACAAACCAAAAAGGTGGAGTTGGCAAAACAACCACCACAATTAATACAGGAGCCGGATTAAGCAAAATGGGCTATAAAGTTTTGCTGATAGATATGGATCCGCAGGCAAACTTAACCTACTCACTGAAGATCCACTCCAGTAAGCTTAATAAAAATATTTACCACGTTTTAAAAGGTGAATTAAATGTCAGGGATATTGTGATGAGACACAGTGACTTCGACATTTTACCCGCTTCAATTGAACTCTCCGGTGCAGAAATGGAGTTGGTTAATGAACCGGCACGTGAGAATATCCTGAAAGATGCATTGGCAGACTTGGGTGATGATTATGATTTTGTTCTGATGGATTGCCCTCCAAACCTGGGGTTACTTACTTTGAACGCATTTACTGCATCAGATGAACTGATTATCGTACTTCAATCAGAATATCTAGCTCTGCACGGATTATCTAAACTAATGGATCTGATAAAAGTCGTCCAAAAAAGATTGAATCCAAATTTGAAGGTTGAAGGAATCGTTTGTACACTGTATGATAAGCGCAAGAATCTCAATCGCGAAGTAGTGGGTCATATACGTGACTATTTTGGCTCAAAAGTGTTCGATACAGTAATCCGTGATAATATTGCTTTAGCAGAAGCACCAAGTCACCATAAAACAATTTTTGAATATGACGGTGATAGCTACGGTGCACAGGATTATATGATGCTCGCGAAGGAGATTAGAAATGGATACTAGCAAGTATATTATGGATTCAAAAAAAAGTTTAGGGTATTCTCCTCTTGGGATAATCTCTCATGAGGAGTCACAGTTTGATTTCATTGCAGATCGTAATCCTGTTGCTGAGCCAAAAAAATCAGTGGCTGATGGACATGTCAGCCGTCTGGTTGAGGAGAGGCCGAGTCCTATATCTTCATCAATTCCAAAAAGTGAGAAAAATGAACGGGAGGATATTTTCTCGGAATTTTTCAGACAAAAATCAGACCATGGCATTTTTAATATTCCAAGAGAAGCAAAAGAGTCGGCAAAAAAATCTGCCAGCTATTATATGAGTACAGAAACCATTCAGCGTCTGCGCGAGTATGCAGATAAAAACGATGAGACATACTCCTCAATCGCAGAAAAAGCAATTAAAGCCTATCTCCATAAAATCGATTAACCTTTCTTTACGGATTTAGGAGAGGGTGACACACCTTGTCACTGATGTTCTATATTTTAAGATTGATTGCAAAAAATGCTATCATCTTTAAAAAATATCCGCATCAATGATATCCATTTTCAAAAGCCACAATTTACACTATCTGGCGGGGCAACTTGCTGATTGCTTAGGTAAAGTCAAACCTGTTGATCCGTTCAAGCCACAGCAGATTATTGTACCCAATTTAGACACTTCCCGTTGGTTAAAGCTCGAACTGGCAGAGAAAATGGGGATTGCAGCAAATGTTGAGTTTATCCTTCCCGCTGACTGGCAGTACCGGCAAATCAGACAGCTTTATCCCAATCTTCCCCGACAGCTTCCGTCAGATCTCGATTCAATGCGATGGTCTGTTTTTGATGTTCTGATGGACGATCAGCTCCGGAAAGCATTTCCAAAACCGGATCGTTACATAAATTCACAAAGCAGTGAGATGAAAGATCAGGCAGCTATGCAGCTTGCTCGTCAGATTGCATCTGTATTTGATCAATACTTGATGTACCGACCTGAAATGATTTTAAAATGGCAGAAGGGTGGAACGGGACAAGGAGATGAGAAGTGGCAGGCAGAGCTTTGGAATCTCTTAGATAGAACGTGGAAAAAGCAGCATCAGGACGATTCAAAGCTCAATAAAGCTGAATTACATCTATACACAGTTAATGCAGTTGAAAACGGATCACTATTGCCAGAAGGCCCTATTTATGTATTTAATCCCGGACTTATACCCAAGCCAATTGTTAAGTTGTTTAAAGCTTGTGGCAATTTTTGTAATGTGGAAATTTTTAACATTCAGCCATCAGAAAATCTATCCATTCACAAAAGCGACAATGAATTACTTCAGTCTTTCGGTGAGGAAGCGGAGAGTGTAAAAGATCTTTTTGAAAGTTTTGAAGGCAAACTTTCCTCGGACTTCAGATTTGACTCCAAAGCCAAAAACAGCCTTCGTCATGTTCAAGAAAGCATTGTTAAAAGTCGCCCTATAGTAAAAATTTCAGGGTTTGATGAAAGCATTCTAGTCAATTCCTGCCATAGCCCACTTCGGGAAATTGAAACTCTGCATCAATTTCTGATTGAGCAGTTTGAAAAGAATGATAACTTTTTCCCCGATGATGTTCTGGTTGTAACACCTGACTTACAGGGTTACGAATCGGCTATTAAGGCCGTATTTGGTATTCCTGAGGAAGGATTACCTTATATTCCTTACCATCTTGGCACGAGCCAAACGGGTGATAACCAATTAGTGAAAAGAGCATTCACCCACCTTTTATCGCTGCCTGATTCAAGGTTTACATTTACTGAGGTGATGGATCTTTTTCAGATGAAGCCCATCAGGGAAAAATTGGGGCTGTCAGAATCTGATTGCCAAAAGGTAAAGCGATGGATGGAAGAGAATAATGTCATCTGGGGATTAGACGCAGAGCATCGGAAAGAGTGGGATCAACCCGCCGAGGAGATGCAAACCTGGTATTCGGGGTTAAAGCGAACATGGTTCGGGCAATGGATGGGTGATCCGGATAACGAAACGACCGTTGGAGCGCCTCTATACAATGGGGTAAGGTCTACTGACGATCAGGAGCTTTGGGCCGCTTTCACGCGATATTTGAACCGGCTAAATGAAATGCGTTTAACTATAAAGAAGAAAGCCGGCTGTTCCAGGTGGTGTGATCAGATCAAGCAGTGGATGGAGATGTTTTTCAGTACAGATGATTTGCAGAGCAGGGAAGGGTTATCAATTCTGAAAATTGTTGATTCGCTTAAAGAGACTCATGAGTTGGCAAAACTTTCCAGGGAAATACCATTCGGTTTGATCCGCCAGGAGATCTCATCATCTCTCGATCAGCAGTCATCCGGCTCCACATTGTTTACAAGGGGAGTTACCTTTAGTACAATGGTTCCGGTTCGGAGCCTGCCGTTTAAAGTAATCGCTTTAATTGGGTTAAATGAAGATAAATTTCCCCGAAAACCCACCAGCCATGATTTTGACCTGATGTTTCAAAATCCGGAATCATCAGACCGAAACAGAAAAAAAGAAGATCGAAACTTGTTTTTAGAATCCATTCTTGCGGCAGAAGAAATTCACTATTGCAGCTACGTTGGACGAAGCCCGTTTGATAATGAAGAAATCCCCCCATCACCCATTGTAAGTGAGTGGATTGAGGCGTTGGAAAAATTAACAGGGGAGGGTGCGGAGAACATTATTCAACAGCAGGCACTCAATGGATTTTCACCCGATGTTTTTAAAGAAAATGGAAGTTATTCGAAGCTCTATTTTGACACTGCAAAATCGTTAGCTGAACAAGAAAATGGGAGTTCAGGATTGATGCAGTCAGCTCCGTTATCGGCTGAAGGGGAGACCGAAGAAATCGATATCAATGAGCTGGTCTATTTCTTTTCAAATCCAATGAAATACTTTTTAAAAAAGCAGTTCGATGTACGGCTTTATGATCCCGAAGAAGAGAAGGATGAGTTTGAATTTAACCACCTTGAGAAGCACACATTATTTCAAAGACTTTTCGGCTGGGAGCTGCGTGATGATATAGATAAAGAAGAGCTGTTATCACAACTCGTACATACCGGAATACTGCCTTCAGGATGGCCGGGGAGGAGCGCTTTAAATGAAGCTGAGGCGCATGTCAAAAAGGCATTTGAAGAAATTCAGAGAAGAGAATTTTTACCTAGAATAAATCTAGTTGAAATAAATATAAAGCTGTTAGACATTAGATTAATGGGATTTATCTATAATTATTCTAATATATGTGTGCTGAATATTGTCCCCTCAAATTACTCCGGTAAAACTGTTTTGCAATCGTGGCTGCAACATCTGGCTGTTTGTGCATCTGATGAGGATCAAGAAAGAGAATCATATCTGCTGACAGAACTCAAAAAAGGCAACCCAAAATGGATAAAATTTAATCCGGTGGATGATGCTAAAAGGCAGCTGGAAGAGTTTGTGAATATCTATAAATCAGGTTTCAATCAACCGGCAAAATTCTTCCCAAAAACGATGGTGAAATTTGAAGAGGGAAACCGTAACAGCAGGACAAAAGATCCGCTCGAAAATGCAAAAAATGAATTCGAAGGAGGGTTCATGAGCCGGGGAGAACGCGACGATTTGGCACTCTCTTTTTTGATGGGTGACCAGGTTAAATTTGATGAACATTTTGTTCAGGGAAAATATCAGGAATTGATAAAAAAAATGATGGATAACATGGAGGAGCTTTCATGAGCAGTCCCTTAAACTCTGTGTTCAAAATTACTAAATCACCCCGACTCATTATTGAAGCGAGTGCCGGAACCGGTAAAACCTTCACGATTGTGGGACTCTATATTCGTCTGCTGATTGAGGAGAAACTGAATGTTGATGAAATTCTTGTTGTAACCTTCACGAAAAAAGCGACTGCAGAGCTTCGGGAGCGAATTTTAGATCGACTTCGTGTATGTTATAAGTCATTAAAAAACGGTGATCCCGGCGATGATCCTTTTTTAAAAGAACTTCACGAGTGGGTGGAAGATCATGAAGAAGCCGTTGTACGTATTAGTAGTGCAATCCATGATTTTGATGATAGCCAGGTTTATACTATCCACGGTTTTTGCCAAAAAGTACTCAAAGAAGAGGCGTTGATATCGGGCGCTTCGTTTGAAATGGAGCTCGATCAGGCGGATACGCTCCTCCATCACGCCGCAGAAGACTTCTGGAGAGTGTTTATTGATTCTTACAGTAGTACGGAAGCAGGTCAGCACTACATCAGTAAACTGATGAAAATCGGTAAAACACCTTCTGAATTAATTAATAAGCTCTATCCAATGTTTGGAAAACCTTATGCCCTAACGGAGGGAGAGGTGATGGATGACCCTATTCAATATTTGAAAAGCCTACAAGAATTTAAACAGCAATTAGTAGATGCCTGGGGTAATGGGAATGGAGATATTTTGTCAATTCTCGAAGACTGCGATGTTCAAAGGTATGCCCAGCACTTCGAAACCAGATTAAACAAGCTTAACGCTTTTTTAACTGATACCGGCTATTCATCTGATGAACCTGAAGATGGTGCATTGAAGTATTTTACAGGAGAATATCTATATAATGAAGACAATATTATAAAAAATGGGAAACCCACTCCTGAACATCCGTTTTTTGATTTATGTGAACGGTACAAAGAATTAGTTGAGCGGGTAAATATTGTATCAAATTCAGTCATCAAAGAGGCCGTAGAGGATATTAAGAGTCGTAGGGAGAAGCTAATTTCGAATTCCAGTATTGTTACTTATGATGATCTGCTTATAAAGCTTAAAGATGCTCTTGAGGATGAAATTAGTGGAAAATCCCTCGCCACCATCCTTCGCAAAAAATACCCTTTTGCACTGGTTGATGAATTCCAGGATACCGACCCAATCCAGTATTCCATTTTTGACGACATCTACCCGCGTGATAATACCAACACCAGCTTAATGATGATTGGTGATCCGAAACAGGCTATTTATGCTTTCCGGGGAGCGGATGTCTACACGTACATTCAGGCGAGAAAAGCAGTTAGTGGCGGAAAATACTCCCTTGGAAAAAATTACAGAAGCACTCCAAAACTTATTGAGGCCGTAAATACCCTGTTTGATGGTGATCATGTGCCATTTATTGAAGGTGAAATTGATTTTGTGAAGTCTAAGCATGGTTTGCCGGAACTTGCAGGATCTTTTCTTTTGGATGGAAAGGAAGAACCGCCCATGAAAATCTTTTATAGCGAAGGGATTTATAATAAAGATCTGTCGAAGGAATATGCCTTTCGTGGCACTGTTGGTCAGATTGTTGAGTTGCTCAAAAAATCTAATAAGGGAGAGGCACAAATTAAGGGGAAGAATCTCGTCGCGGGAGATATGGCCATTTTGGTATCAAGTCATGATGATGCCGAAGAGATCAAGAAAATGCTGAAATCCGTGGGTATTGGTGCGGTAACCTATTCTCGGGAAAAAGTATTTGAATCGTTTGAGGCAAAGCGACTAAACCTATTGATGCAGGCAGTATTGGAACCCACTAAGAGACAACATGTCCAAAATGTGTTGGTGAGTGGATTTTTCGGATTGAATCTCAATCAAATTCATCAATACCAAACAGATGAGGAGATGCGTCAGTCTCTGCTTGATGAACTTATGGGCCTGAATGAGTTGTGGCATGCAGAAGGTTTTTATCCAATGTTCAGAAAACTTATGTTTTCGAACTCAAGGCTTCACAATTTCACTTCTCTGGAAAACTCGGAGAGGATTATTAC
>JBGTFX010000034.1:0-18308 GCA_041747055.1 Balneolaceae bacterium | reverse complement strand
GCTATGTCCACGACCATTCTTGCTCAAAGAAATGAGTATTATGATATCTTGCAAAAAAGTCAGCGCAATACAACGGATATCACTTCATGGCTGCAGTGGTTTCTACACACCTTGGAGAAAAGCATAGAAACTGCTATCCAGTCGCTTAACCAAGAGACTTTTCATCAAAATTGCTAACTGATCGGAGATCACTTCTGCCTGATTATTGAAGAATTTTTCCTGAGCTTCTTTTGGCAAAAAACGAATAGCCTGATAACGATAATACTTTAATCCGGTGTCAGTAAACTTGAGCAACTGCATGGTTTCGTCATACAGCGTATTCAAATTTGGATCAAGTTGATAGAGTATAGGCTTTGGAGGCTTAATATCGGGGAATGTCATGCCCTGCTCCGCCATGTCTTTTCGATACTCCTCCGTTTTCATAATATCGGTACGGGTACGGCGAACAATGATCGGCTCCAGAATCTTATTCCGAATAATTTCATAGATCTTTTTAACCCCTCGTTTGATCTTCTCATTATCGCGCTCCTTTTTTAGCTTCGTGTACTCATCGATCAGCGGACGGAAAAAGCTTTGTAAGTTTTTAACCTCAAGGGAGGAATCCTTCGCATCCTGAAATAGATAGAGAAGGTTTCGGATATCCTGCGGTTTATTATTTAGTGGAGTGGCTGTAACCAATATCACCTTCTTTTCTCGGCTTCCATCAGTACCAGGACGTTTTCGGGGTGTTTTACAAAGCTTCTGCAACTGCGTAAACATCTGGGCTTCATCACTACGGAATTTGTGCGCTTCATCTACAATAATTAGATCGTAATCTTCAGGATATTTAATTTTGTGAAGACTACCATTGGTGATGAAGTCCACATTGGGCACTTCAAAATTGCGAATCGTTTCCCGCCAATTGTTTTCCAATGCCGGTGGATAAATCACCAGAATTTTAGTCCGATAACCATTACTAAAATAAAATTTCTTAGCAATGATGCTGGAGACAATAGTCTTACCAAGACCTACCACATCTGCCAAGATAAATCCGTTGTGACGCATGAGTTTGTTGTAGCCATCGTTTACGGCATCTACCTGATAATGGAGTTTTTTGTAGCCACGTGGCAAATCTGTAATAGACTCGGGGTCATACTCAATACTCTGCCCAAAATATTCCATTAAAAACTTGATGTATATCTCAAAGGGTGTGAAAGAATCATTTAGATAAGTCTTCTTAGTCACCTCTTCTATGGTTTTAGGAATAATATCAATACCCTCGTCCCACAGACCTTGAAAGGTCTCACTGGCAAATTCAACATCCCCAAATCGGTCTAATTGTACATTAAATTCAAAATTCTTTTCCAATCCGGCAGTGGTCATGTTGCTTGAACCGGTAATCACGAATCCAGAATTGTGTTGATTATAATTACCCGGCCTGAAAATATAGATCTTAGAATGGAGTTTTTTACTTGGGTGAGCTTTGATTTGAACTTTCTTATCAACAATATCCTGGACAAACTGGATGATTCCATCCTCAACTTTCTTGCTATAATCCGCATTTTCTATATCCCTACGAATCTCAGCTAGAAACTCAGATCGAGTGACATTGGTATTAAAGTTAAACTCCAATCCTTTTCGGGCAGCTTCACTAATAAGGTGATCGACATCAATCCCCACCAAAATCCGAACTTCCTCAACTTTATCAATAAACTTCCGAACCCTGAAATACCCCGAAGCTCTTAAATATCCAACAAGCGCATCAAACTTTTTGATATCAACATGTTCGAAGATACCTTCAAACTTTTTGAGCAGAGTATTATCAGCTTTATTTGTAAAAAAATGGGTGTTCATTGATTATTTATAAATACACATTCATAATATTTCTGTGTCTGGGTACCGTGGAATTTCCATCCAAACTCACTCAACCACTTTCAATGCTTAATTCTTTTTAGAGGTATATGAGCCTATGAGCTTTGATGAATGTTGTTTTATAATCACGATTAGATTATCGTGAAATAATCAATCACTTTCACCTTATGATTTCCAATGCTAATGAAACATAACCATAACCAATATTTGTAGCTTATGGAGCCCAGTATTTTCCCTCTGTCACCCAGCCAATATATAAGTCAATTCCTTTAAGATTACATTTAGTAATCTCATTCTCTTTACCCTCCACCCCTAAAAATTTGAGGAAATTAAGATAGTCGGTCAGTCCATCCTTGGCTTCACTAAAGGATTGGACTAACATCATGGCGTAAGTTGTATTGAGTTTCTTTGCAGTTAATATTGCTGAGACGGTTCTGTGAAATAACTGATAACGCAAATTTCCAGGTAATTCTGTGTTTATTTCGAGCTCACTACATAAAAAATTAAGGCGTTCTTTCTTTCCTTTTGAAGCATCTTTTAACCACTCATCAATCGTAGGACCAAATGATTCAGATGCCTTTCCCTCAATCATTATTGCCCATAATGTTCCAGACTTAGATCTTGATGTTACAAATAAATCATTTTGTGAATCTCTGTTGCCACCCGGTAAGGAAACTTTGTACTCCGGAATTGCGAAGAGAATTTCTTGATTTTCGAGTTCACTATATCCACTCTGGTTTATAGTTCTTTCAATGCTCGAAGGAAAGCCATTGGAGTTTTCCCAACAATATGCCAGTTCTTTGGCCGAATATTTTGACTTCCAGTGTAATTCAGGTTTAGCCAAAAATCTTTTCCAGTCTTCAGGCTGATCAGTTTGCATGTAAATCTTATTCATATTATTTCAAACAAACCACACCATTATATCGACAAAAAACGGTGGATATGGATTTAGGTTTCCTATGTCAGTTTGATGACTTTGGAATTTCATAATTTTGAGTTGATTGAAATTAATAGAAGTATAACGGCCAGCGGTTTAACCGGTTTGGACTTTGTTGCAAATAATGTAATTAAAACTGGGAATTTCTTTTAGCCACCGAATATTGAACTGCCAAATAGCGACCAAGTCCGCGTTGAAACCGATGTTAGGTAACTAGTTTCTTTTTTGCACTTCTGAGCAAAAAGTATCCTTTAAGGCTTCCTGGTGAGATGAAATTATCCGAATATTTCTGTGCTGCTTCTGCACGCCAAGTTAAATTTCCCGTTTCAGTATATTTAGATCTCAACTCATTGTTTATTGAAAGAGCGTTATGTGCCCATTCTTGGAATTCACCTAAATTCCAGTAAAAAATATTTTCTAAATGGACGTGAGCATCTTGATCAATTTTTTCTCTATTTGTAAGTAGAATTGTGAAAACAGTAGCATCTTCATCAAGATCCAAGTGGTCTCGTATCCAACCTTCATGTCCATTTGCTTGTCTTATTTTGTCGATAGGAACTTCTTCACTTATACCAGATGTATAATCTTCAAAGACAAAACAAAGATTATCACTAGCTAGCCACCAAGGGTCAGGGGCTCCCTGTGTTTCAACATTTCCACTTTCATAACCTAATATGTCACCTAATTTTTTATGAGCTTCTTCAAATACTTGACTATTTGATGGATCATTAATTCCATCAATAATTTCTTTTTCAATTTTGCGGTAATTTCCATCATGTAAAGTTCCAATGTCTTCAAGTTTAGATTCTAATCTTTCGATTACACTTAATACATCAGGATCAAAATCTTCATCTTCTGACTTTATAATATTTTGCTTTGTCAATGTATTAAGCCAAGAAACACCCATTGTAGCTTTAGATGCTAAAGTATAATATTCATTTGCTTTACTCTGTAAGGATGACTCTCCCATTTTATACCCTATCCAACATACATTTCCAAGCATGTAATTCCACAATGCTCGATAACCTCTTAATTCTTTTCCTGTTAATTCCCCTAGCACCTTTTGACCTTCAGTTAAAGCTAAATCAACGTCTTTATTCCAAAGAGCATAAACAAATTTTACTTCTGACTTGACCGAATTTCTTAGTGATTCAGTACCAGGCAAATCTTTTTTGATTAAATTATCTCTCATTGAAAGTATGTGCTTATCTGCTTCTTGCCACTCTTCATCTTGTTCTAGAAATATTTCAAAATTCTCACAAAATTCGTCAGCGTCAATTTCTTTAGATTGTTCTATTCCAAAGGCCAATTCTGCTTGAATTTCAGGATGTAAAAAAGATCTTCGATCGATGGACAAGAGATATTTGTGCAGTTCTTCTCCAAAAATCATTATCAATGCATAATCAGTTGGATTTCTAGTACAACGACCAAAACCTTGGACTATGCGTGTCAAAATACGGTCATTAAGTAATATTACAGCACCAAACCTATTTACAATAAATGATTCCTGTAGATTAGTTGCTCTAGGTACACCGCTAATGAGAATTAGTCTGCACTCATCATCAGGAAAGTCAATTCCATCATATCTATTCGCAACAACTGATATTGCATTATCAGATGAAACAAAGTTCTTTTTTGATGACTCTATTTCCCTAATAGTAAAAGTATTAAATTCATACTTATCTTCTGCAACTTGACATATTTCATTCACTTGTCTATCACTTTCGGTAATAACCAGTGAGCGCTTCGATATTTTAGCAAGTTTAAAGAATAATTCAGCTTTATTATCTCTTTCACTACTTGTTTCAGGAAAAAAGAATAACCTTCTTCCTATTCCTTGTTTATCCCAACCTCGTGGAATTGATAATCGGTCAATTTTTACTTGTCCCGTTATTCTTTCTAAATCACCACCTTCTCCAAGAGTTGCTGACATATATATTCTTTGTTGTGCTTGTGAGAAAGGCTTATGAGTATTTGTTGGTGGAATTAATGGCCGTATTAAGAATTTAAGTGGGCTGATGTAAAAATTACATGCAAATAAATAGTCTTTAATTAGGTGCCAGCTATATTTTTGATCAGTTTCGTGAATGTGTTCCTCTATTATATCAAGAAGATCAGATTCAATTTCCAAATAAATTGGAAATGGCAATTTATCAACTGCATTAAAGTCATGATAGCTAGAAAGTTCTCTTGACAGTTTTCTATATAATGAAGAGCTAATATGAGGTCGCAATAATGCAGCTATATTTTTATATAGACTGCTTGTACTTTCTTGAAATCTATCTATTTCAACTGACCAATTACTTGCTATATAGTTTTCAGATGAGTGTGCATCATCTAGAATAATTAATCCCGGACTATCAAAAAATGGATTTATATTAAAAAGACTACTATAAGATGTCACCCCGATTTTTTCAGCGGCTAGGTACTCAGTTACTGAAACCTGATCGTATTTTCTTTTGGAACCAGTAAAGCTAATAGCATTAATTCCGTATTTTTCTTTTGCTTGTTCACATACCTGATTTACAAGTTGGTTTGTAGGACAAAGATATAGTGATTTTTGATTAAATTTTTTTCTTCTCCATTCGGCTATTAATAAACCAATTAAGGTTTTTCCACTTCCAGTAGGTAACTGTATAGCCAAGTTTGATGATTTAGAATATTTATCATGGTATTGTCTAATAATATCTGCCTGATGAGAAAGTAACCCTTGGACTTTTCTATTTCTTAGATCATGAAAAAGACTTTCTGGACTTTCTAGGGATACTTCTGATTCTTTATTGATTTTGAATGCCATATTGTATCAGATTGCTTTCTTTATTTCATTAGAAACAGCTTGAATAACTTTTTCGGCTGTCTTTTTGTCTTTTTCACCAAAATCTTCGAAGAGAGAGATATTCTCAATCTTTGGTATTTCACTCAAAAGTATCTTAGAGTATTCCTTTTCTGAATAATCTTTTTCGACAAGTTGATTTTCAATGTCTGCCACAATTTGATTTATAAAAAGTTTAAACTCATTAAGACCTTTCTGCACCTCATTTTCTGTAGTTGGATAAAGCCCCCTCTCTAATTCATTTCCGTATTTTGAAAAAATAAAATTCAAATCTTTTATTAACTCTGTTTTATTCATCTTAAAAATAAGTTTTAGCTTAATTACCTAACATATAATTCCACGATAGTGTATCCGCCGCAGTAAATATCGCAGAATATTCTATTTTGCTATTATTAGCAAACAGAAGGATTTACACCGCATATTATGAGATACATCGGTCGAGAGGCGTGGCGTGTAATGTTGAACTGTTGCTATACTTAAAAAGTACACATAGAATATTTATGACTATTATATGTACTCAGTGTATTTCGGGGATTTCAATCACCAAAGTTCAAATACCTCATTACTCCCTATCGTTTTGAGAAACAGAATGGCCAAGCTTTTAAAATTGAACAGATAAGACATTTCCACAGAGATCGAAAGGGAAAGGGGCAACAATTCCACTACGTGGTTAAAACAAAAGAGAATCTCTTTTTCCGGCTGCTGTTCGATACGAATACTTTTACCTGGAGGTTGGTTGAAGAGGTGACTGAAGGAAGAGTTAAGACTTATTAGGAGAAATATCTTCAGAGAATTCGGGAAGGTCGTTATGTATTTTTACTTATTAAAGAACCAACTGAATCGGGTATTTACGATTTTTTATAGATCAAATACGGTATTACTGATTTGTTTAATAAAATCAGCCCACATTGAGTATATAGAACATATTTGGAATTGCATGGAATCTCCCGGAATTAAATGAGTTCTTTGGAATTAGCTTTTTCTATCAATCAGTTTTCTCTTCATGATTCCCTCATTTCATTAAAAAAAACCATCTCTGTTTAACTGCTAAGCTGCTGAATAGTGCTAAAGAGTAGATAAAACGGGCTTTTATTGCTGTTTAAAGTGATTATTGACTAAGCAGTTTGTTTAAGAAATTGCTAAAGAGTGCTAATCATTGCTATGATTTTAAGCAACGATTAGCACCTCTTAGCAGGGTTTAGCAGTAGATATTATTAATAGAATTGATGTTCTTGATAGTGTTTTGATGATTTTATTAGACTTTTTAGCAATTAGCAGTGTTTTGTTAGATTTTTGATTCGGTTTTTGTACCACTCAGATAGACACCCCTCTAAATCTCCCCTTATTAGGGGAGACTTTTAAAGATTTAGTCTTTCGACGCGAGTTTTTTCGTAGTCACGGGCTTTTTCTACGAGTTCTTCTAACATTCCTTTTTTGAAGAGCTCCATTACGTTGAGTTGGTAGCAGCGGACATTGCTCTCTTTTTTGGCTCCCAGAGATTTTGTTAACAATACCTGGGCACTTTTATCTAAGAAATAGCTACTGTTTTGCAGGTGTGATTCCAATAGAGACAGAGAGATCTCCTTCGTGATGGGAGCCCGGTGATCTTGCAAAGTATTCCAAATCCGCTTGATATGAATGGCCAGTACCGGCCCTTTATATATGAGCTCCCCGTTGTGGTCTTTAACTTCCTCAAATCCTTTAAACCGAAAATGGCGGTGGTCCAACAACATGTGTTTTGTGTTAAAGTCGGATGCCGGATCAAAAGATTGGGTAGCATGATGTTCAATGCTTTGAAGAAAATCATGAATCGGGTTGTGTTCCTGCTGTAGAGAATGCTCTTTCCGAATGGTGTTACAAATTTCGCTTTTAAAGCCCTCTAAATTTTCAAACCATGGTTTTAGTCCGGGAAAAGTAGTTTTTATTGACTGTAATCCGGCCAGAATTATCGCCCAGTTGTTCACGGTTCTTCCCTCAAACCCTTGATTGCTCAGGAATTCTTGATTGATCCGCAGATAAAGGAAAAAGTGATCTCTTATCAAATCATAGTTTTCAAGAATAAGCGACAGAAATTCTGAGAAACGAGGGGTAAAATCTGACACCTCACTAATCTGCTGTAGCTCCTCTTTCTTTAGAAATTTATTGTAATTGAGGATCACCAATCGGCTAAGAACTGCCGGGTCTGTCGGCTTATCGTTACCGGTCATTACCACACACGCCTTCATCGGGGTTTCGATTGTCTGATGATCGGTACTCTTCTTCGCCATTGCGGTACCGATGCGGTGGTACCAGTTCAAAATACTGCTGGTCATATCCGGAGCCTGTGTGTTGGTCTCATGGTTCCGGTAATCATCCAGGAAAAATGGAAACGATCGGGGCAGGGTCATTCGCCTGATCACACTCTTCACTGTATTCTGTTTCGAGACTGATTGCCGGTTCCCATTCAGATAGCCGAACAAAGACATGAACCAATCCATACTGGAACTCTTACCGGTTCCACGCTCTCCAAATTTGAACAAAATCGGAAATCCATCCAGTTTATGAATTATCTCACGACTGAATATACAAGCAACAGCATAACCCAGTGTGGTTCGTACATTCAATGAACCGTTAAACTTTTCCCAGAGCAAGAATTTTTCAGTCAAAAGATCTACACTGTTATCCTTAACGGTTGACAGAACAGGTGGAGTTACCTGTTCACTCCCGCTTGGACAGGTAAAGAGCTTATTTCCTACACGAATCCGAAGTTGATCATCTGCTTCGATAAAACGCTTCTCTTTTATACTATAGATTCCATTTTCAAACAGAAACTCACCCGGCTGAAATTCTCCCCAAGAGTTCATGTTACGTATAGTTGGATAGTCCTGCTCATTGATCAAAAATTCATGAAACATATCGAAATGGTGATTTTCACCAATAAACTTGATAAAACCTTTTGAAACCAAGAAGCTGGAGAACCGTGTTTTTGTGGTCAGTTCTTCATGAGTAACCTCCGTAACTACCTGCTTTCCCTTTCGGTCGTTTAATTCAAGCCGATATCTAACCTCTTTATCATCTGCACGTCTTCCTTGTTGTTCTGTCACATACTCAACCGCTTCAAGCACATGTACCTCACAATCGGTGATTTTGGTCAATTTCATTAAATAGTCTTTCTCATTCTCCGGAATATCTTCCCGTTTCATATAGGGGTGGAAATAGCATGCTCCTGCCCTGTTTATGATAGAGTTCGGAATGAACGACTTCATCTGATCCGGGATATGGCGTTCCCTGGACATTGCAAGGTTCGTTTCTAAAGTCTCTGATGCCTTCAACTCTTCGGCAACTTCCTGCATGATTGTTTTTAGTGGCTGACGCTTCTTCTGCTTCCCTTTTCTTAATGCTTTCGGTATCCATCCGGCCTTTTTTGCCAGGCGATAGATCTCTTGGTTCAGATAATGATCCAGCGTATGCAGCTGATAGCTGGTAAAGCTCAAATCTTCCCAAATGGCTTCAAAATCTAATGGGAGAGAATTCTTTGATTTATGGTACCAATCCAGTGCAAAATCCTTCCCTTTTTCCGGGTAGATCGTTTTGAGTGCTGAACAGATCAGCTTTTGGTCAATGTTAGGCGGTAAATAATAAATCGCCTCATTCAGGTCCGGTTGGTGATGAGTGAGATCCGCTTCATGGTGTATCGGTTTACTTTCTGATGTGTTCATTGATATCTGTAGTTGTCTGATTGTGGATGTAATTAAAGTATTACCAGTACCCCTCCACGAGTTATCAGAGCTGAACTTGAGCCTATCGTCTGCCGGATGGAGTCAGAATTCTCTCGATCACTTTACGTTCGAAATATTTGCGCCTCCCTTGCAGTCTCAAGCTTGGAATGAACCTGTTGTCTCTCTGACTCAGATTACTTCGGTTGAGAATAGTCCGCTGATCAATTCCGAACTCCTGTTCAATTTGCTGAGCGGTGAGATATTTGGAGTTATTCGGCTTGTCCTTAATTGCGCTTAGAGCCAGATCTAATTTCTCCTCAATATGCTGTATTCTTCTTGCATATTCGCGGATGATATCCAGGTCTCGCAGCATGGTGAGGACGTCATCGTTTTTCTTATTAATGTTCATTTTTTATCCTTTGGTTTAGTTGTTTGTTCGTTAGTGAACAGACCAAAGAAAAGACACTTGTGAACAGAATTCACGGATTTGAAACCAAATTGCACGTAACTGTTTTATGAAATTGGTATCAGCAATCGCCGTTTTGTAAAACAAATATTTCTATTCGTTTTTTCCTTATCTACAATGCTTTAAAAGATGACCGTGAAGAGAATTGTTTTAGAGATATTGGATCATTTTTTTCTCTATCGATGCAGTTTTCTTTTGATTTTATTTCGCACCGCATTTCTGAAACTGTTTTCATCTAATAGGTAGACCGGATTTGATAAAATTTCATAACCATTCACAGCTTCATCCACCAGTTCGTCCGTTGTTTGCTTAGCCTTTAGCGGATTCACGATGTTCTGCTCTTTCACAATCAGCATCTCATCAATCAAGGCATCCAAATTCAGTACTCTCTTTTTAAATCGATACACTCCTTTGATTTCAGCGATTCGTCTTGCGTGCTCAATAGCCTTATCGATTGTAGCGTAACGAAGAAATTTCCCCAGCTTTCCTTCCAGACGATTCAGATTAGTCTTGGAAACTCCAAAGAGTGTGATCTCATGCTGATTACTTCTCAATTCTCCTGCTTCTTCAAATACGAGTACTTTGTTAACAAAATCAGATCGCAGGTAACTAAGAATAATGGGATCTGTCAAATCTGTACTCTTGAAGTACAGAGTTTCAACATTCAGCCGGTTTATTGACTCCTTACAAAATTCAGTCGTACCCTTTGCAATTGCTTCAATTTGTTGCTGGTAAATCTCCAAAATTGTATCAATCCTGGCAGCATCAAATTCACCGCGTTTAAAACCATCCAGATCTCTTAATGATTTTTCAAAAAGAGGTTCATATCGATCTATTGCTTTAAAATAATGTTCAGATAGTTTGAAAATTCTCCAGACTCGCTCCTTATCCCAGTCATCTAAAAGATTAGGGCGCGGGTCTTCGGCAATACAGTTTGCCACGACCTTTAACCAGTGTGTCCGGTAAAAGTCGTGGTCAGTTTTAGAAATAGTGGTTACATCACCCCGTTTTATCATTATTTAATCAGTCCGGTTCTGCTTGCTGTAGTTATCAGATCATTTGCGACCAAATGCACGTATCGATTGGTAACCTCCAGACTCCTATGCCCCAGCATATTTTTTACCTCAATCACATTAAAACCCTTTCTCAAAAGAAAAGTCGCGCATGAGTGACGCAGTCCATGGAAGTTAGCAGTCTTTTTGATACCTGCCTCTTTCGCAAACGCGTTAAAGGTCTTTGAAATATGATTCCCAAGCAATGGGAATTTTAACTTTTCGGTCGATCTCGGATGAGGAAATACCAAACCGTGATCCTGAGTCCCATGTTGCTGATGCCATTCGTTCAATATGATATAGAGCGGATCAAAAATCGGGACTGTTCTCTCCTGTCCGTTTTTGGTATCGGTGACCCGGAGAAATCGCTCTTTCAGTTTTACGTGAGACCAATCCAGGTTGATGATCTCCTTTCGTCTCATACCGGTATAGAACGCCATCGTCATAAGGGGGCGGAACCAGAACTTATCAGCCATTGCATTTTTTAACTCTCCCTTTCCCCTTCTCTCTTCTTGTATTTCATCGAATTTGGAGAGCATTTTTTTGAGCTGTGACTCATCAATTATTTTGTCGACCACATTCTCTTTCACTTTAGGCACCTTCACTTCATTGCACGGATTTTTTTGAATCAACTCCTCCTTCACAGCCCAGTTGAAAAAGGCATTCAAATGTCGCAGATAATTTTTCTTTGATGCGTTGGCGAGGTCAGGATTCAGGCAATACGTTTTCAGATCGTTGACAGTCACCCGATGGATAGGCAGGGATTCACCGACGGCCTCAATAAACCGGCCGATCACATCCTTGTATGCATCCTTCGACTTTTGGGTAATGTTGGTTTTGCTATCAAGGAATTCTTCTTTCAGATCTGAAAGATAAAGCGAGCGGTCTCCGGCTCCTTCGATTATAATTAAACTCTGCTCGTAATCTTTTAAATTCCAACCTGGTTCAAAGGGATTAATCTCCCCGCTTTCATGAAGTTTTTCAAACTTGTTCTTCTTTTGCTCGGCAATCTGTTTTCTTTTGGTTCCTAGTGCAAAAGATTTGAGAATAGGCTTTCCGTCAACATGTGTTTTGAAGACGATAGAATAGAACCCGTTTCTTTTTCTTAAACTTGCCATGGTAGTACATTTGGTGGTACATCTGTCGGGGGTACATTTAGGGGTACATCCGTTGAGATGCGTTTCTGTTTATTAGAGGTAGATTTAATTGCCCTACAACATCTATAAATCACATATGTAATGTACTACCATATGTACTACCATATGTACTACCAAAACAAGATATATGGACCCCCAGTGAAAAATTTTACCCGTGAAGAATAGCTCAAAAACATAAAAAACCCCGTTTAAAGCTAATTAAACGAGGTTTTTAGTGGTACACCCGACAAGATTCGAACTTGTAACCGCCTGATTCGTAGTCAGGTACTCTATCCAGTTGAGCTACGGGTGCATTAAATCATTTTTTTCAAAGACTTTTAATATAGGAAGCTTTAGACTTAAGTGTCAACTAAAATGAAGAATGATAATGGCTTTCTGCTATACATAAAGCCCCTTTATATTACCCATAAAACGGTGTATACAGTAGTACCAATTAAAAAATACAGATAGTTGCTTTCTTTTTCTTCCGGAAGTTCTTCCTTAAATGAGTTAACAATTATCGCGCCTGAAAGTAGTGCAAATAGTACAAATGATATATAGTCTGGAATGGTAAAAACTGTTCCAATTACCCATCCTGTTACTACAGCAATTATCATTATCCAACGTCCAGCTTTATCATACATTTTATCATGGTGCAAAAGAAGAGAGTAATCAACAATAAATAAGTGAAAGCATAAAGCCAATAAAGTTAAAAATGAGCTGAAATCGTCAGTACGAAGTTCGTTATGAAGATAATATCCAATTATGCTATTAAAGAGAGCGAATAAACCCACGTGAGACCAAAATATTGCATGTTCTTCTACTGTCTTATCTTCCGTTGAATTTCCTTCCCTAAAATGTATAACCCCGCGTTCAATACCATAAAATAGAAGGATTCCGCACATAGCTAATACAAACAGATCATTTTCAATGAATGGTGGTAAAAGTTTTTCATTTAGTGACTCCTGCATATAACTTAAATCAGGTATAATATGAAGGAATACAAAAGCAACTGAAATTCCACCGAACAATGAAAGCCACTTTCTTCTGGGTAAGGGATTCAATAAAGCTATCTTTCCCGCCCATAAATGCACTAAAACAATTAACACTACAATGAAAGCGGATAAGAACATTACATCTTAGACTACTTCTATATTTTGATCGATTATTTTTTTGTACAGTTGTCCAAGAGTTTTATCAATGGAGTAATTCGTATTAATTTTAATAATATGCCTCTCATCAATTTCTGATGGAAAATGATATATAGATGAAAGTTTTTCAAAATCCTCTACTCTCGCATCTGATATTACACCTTTTTCACCCTCTCTCTTTTTCAGGCGTTTAATAATAGTTTCATCACCGGCAGCTGTTTCCACAAATTTGTAGTTAGCTTTTTCCTTCACCAGAGTTTTTAACAGCTTTTTTCTAAATTTCATACTACTAAATGTAGCGTCAAGTATAACGGCTTTACCGTTTTTTATAGACTCTACAGCATTGCTGATTAAAATATCATAAGTCGTCTCTGACATCTGCGAAGAATACAAAGTATCACGTTTCTTTTGTGGGGTTCGTTCATTGATCTCAATACCGGCTAATGTTTTTCTTATCACGTCAGAAGAATAATAATCACTGTTTATCTGATGTAACAGATGCTTCGCAATTGTACTTTTTCCGGTCCCTACTCTGCCCATTAATATAACCACAAGGGGCCCTGACCCAAATAGCGCGTAGCGTAACGACAATTTGAAATAAGCTTTTGCACGATCAATCAACGGATTTCGATCTTTTTCGTCCACCTCCCCTTCCGCACTCTGTAAGCTTTTTACTTTACCCTTTACATACGCACGATAACATTTATAAAAATCAATGATCTGTAATAATCCCGAATCGTCCAGTTTTAAAGACATCTCTCTTACAAAATAGCGCTCTTCATTCCGGCATTGACTAAAATCTAAATCCATTGCTAAAAAAGCCAGGTCTGCGGCAAGATCCCCATATCGAAACCGATCATTGAACTCAATACAATCATAGATCTGAATTTTTTGATCCGAGATGTGAATATGATCAAGATGCAAGTCACCATGTCCATCAACAATACGGCCATCTTTAATTCTCTGTTCAAAAAGCTTTCTGTTTTGATCTAAATATTGATTGGTGAAGTACTTAATTGCACTAAACGTCTCTTTCTCAATCGTATGATCTATAAATGTCTCTGTTTGATCAAAATTTTCATCTGTATTTACTTTGATGGTTTCTACCTTTCCCCAGTTCGACAGATCTTCATCATGGGTTTGGTTTAAATAAAAAGCTGCGAGTGTATCTGCAATTCTATCAAGATGAGAATGCTTAAGTCTACTTTCCTCAATGTATCTATGTAGAAAATTTTCTTCCGGTAGTTTCTGCATCTTCACTGCAAATTCAACAATGGATTCACTGTCGGGATCATCAACAAAGCCGTATTCCCCATTTCGAATGGCAATTCCAATAACCCCTAAATAGACATTATCAGTCAGCCGACGATTTAGCTCCACCTCCCGGTAACAAAATTCTTTCCGTTTCTGTAGTGTGCTGTAATCCAAAAAACCAAAATCGACAGCTTTCTTAAATTTATACACAAATGAACCTGCTATAAAGACATGCGAAATATGAGTTTGTATATACTGCACATCGTCAACCGCATGAGGGTAAGAATCGGGGTTTTCTAAAAAAGGCTGAAGGTTAGAGAATGTTGATTTTTTCATGATGATCTAATTATAATAGATTTTTGACGTAAAGGCCTGCATAAACATCAACGATCCTGCCATCGAAGAATCGGGTAGTCCGACGTGCTCCTCCAAATCTCATCCCAGTCAAATTCAGGCATGTTGTTTCTTGCAGAGCTGCCTTTCATTTCTGATGTTCGTAATCCAATTACCCCTATGGGCCTTCCACGGCCGATCGCATTCCTACGGCCTGATCCTTCTCTATCCCAATAGCTGCCTTTTATATTACCTCTGTTTGTTCCTATCAGCCCCCCAACCTGATCATCACCCCTTACTCTGCCGGAAGAATAGGAAAATTCAATCATTCCATTTGATCGATTTTCTCCAACTAAACCACCCACTTTATCATCTCCCCTTACTTCACTATGCGAATAAGAGTTACTTATTCTGCCACTATTATAGCCAACTAATCCTCCAATTCTTTCGTCATCAGCAGATATAGATCCTTCTGAATAAGAACCGGAAATATCGCTATGATTACTGCCCACTAAACCACCAACTTCCTCTTCACCTTTAATTTCCACTGATGCATAAGATTCGGAAATTTCCCCGTTATTTCTGCCTGCAATTCCTCCCACTTGTTCTTCACCTGAAATAGAACCAAATACATATGAGCGGATCACTTCTCCATTATTATTTGCAACCAAGCCTCCAACAATTTCATCCCCGAAAATATTGGCACTTCTTAATCCTGTATTTTTGATGGTGCCATTTTCTACAGAACCAAACAATCCCACATTTTCTTCATCTTCTCTGTTTATACTTAATCCCGTTATTTCAAAACCGCCACCATCATAGGTGCCGCTAAACGGCGACTCTCTACTTCCAATGGGTTTAAATCCTCTACCCTGGTTCCAATTAGTAGTAGAATTTGCTTTCAAATTATCAGTTTGTATAAAATGTTTAGTTAAATACTGCTCGTCATCTATATTCTGTAAATGCTCGATAGTTGAAATGCGAAATGGGTCTGATACCGTACCACTTCCTCCTGCGAAATCGGAGTGCTCAAATACAGCTCTCACGGTTTTATCAGAATCAATGCTAATCGTGACTGGATTCTGATCTCCTTCAAGATCCCCTTCCCATCCGGAGAACCTCCAGCCCACATCCGATGAAGCGGCCAGTTCAATTATTGACTCAAATTCATATGCATCATTAGATTCGTTACCGGTTTGCAAAATTTTATCAACTGAACCATTTCCTTCTACTTCAACAGTAAGCGAGTAAAACCTTTTCTGGAAATGGGCTGTAATTTCTGTTTCACCGTTTATAACAATTTGCTTTGGATTTTCTTCACCAGACACTTGTCCAGACCATTGTGAAAAATTCCACCCCACAGATGGTTTTGCTGTGAGTTCAACGGTTGTTCCATGGGAGTATTCAGTTGGTTTAGATTGCATGATTTCTTCACTAACACTCCCTTCACCTTCAATAGATATGATTAATGGATACTCTCTTTTTACAAATAATGCACTGATTTCCAGGTCGCTATTTACCTTCAGCGTATCAGGGTTTAAGCTTCCGGCATGATCTCCATGCCAGCTGAGGAATAGCCACCCCTCATTAGGTGATGCACTAATCACAACTTCATCTCCTTCACTAACCTCTCCGGATTCGGGTAAAACTATTCCTCCCTCAGAAGGATCCACTAAAATAGTTAACTGATAGGATGGGTTAATAGATGAAGGTGGATTTCCGGGGCCGCATGCAGAAACTATAAAAATGATTAGAATAATGGAGATCAGAAAATAACCTTTCGTCATAGCATATCATGTTTATGCAGATGAAATGGGAATCTGCCTTACATTTTCTCTCAGTACTTTTTATAAGCGGTAAATCCATTTCTCCGCGTCATGATAAATTCTCTCTTTATAAATAAATCATACAGCATCATCACTCACCTTACAATAAGTTGACTACGTTTTACATAAAAATGGTGTTCGATTACCATCAAGTAAATTTTTCGGGAAAAGAGATGGAGAGTAGTGATAAATAAATCACCCCCACTGAATGGCTAAGTAATTGATTAAATAGGCATTACTTCTCTCAATAAGCAAGAATAATACAAATCATTTTAGCTTTTGTATAACGCATAGTGCATGTAAGTTTCTCAATTTTCAATCGCAAAAGAGTTATACCCATTAACATTTAAGAAAGGTAATGACCATGGCTGATTTAAGAATCAAAGGAAACTGGAATGAAATTAAGGGAAAGCTAAAGAAAAAGTATGGAGATTTATCAGATGATGATTTGAAATATGCAGAAGGAAAAGAAGATGAACTATTAGGAAAGCTTCAACAAAAAACGGGTAAGACAAAAGATGAAATTTCCAAAGAGATTAATCAAATGGCTGATTAATTAAACACAAGCAGTTTTTTTCAACTAACACCAAAATAAAATATCAATATTATGGTTCATAAAATTTTAAACATACAAACTAGCGTACTTTTTTTATTGGCTGTATCATTTATTCTAATTCAGTGTGGAGACCGCCCGCAAGATAGGGGTCAAGGTTTTGAAGATGACGCAACCACAGAGATGCGAACAGATGATCAGTTTGAACAGGAACGTGATGAATTAGTAAGCGATCTTGAAGATTTAAGAGAAGACCTTGATGAAAGAATTGATGATCTTAATTCGAGAATTGAGGATAGAGGTGATCAAGCCGATGAGAATTTGATCGCCACTCGAAATGAGCTTCAAAATGATCGACAAGAGGTGGATCGAACGATTGAAAACCTGGAGGATTCAACTGAAAATAATTGGGATAATGTCAGGTCAGAAGCCAGAGATCTCTATAACAGGGTAACTTCTCGGTTAGATGAATGGGCTAACAGGTTGGAAGATGAGATTAACAACTAACTAAATCATTAAACTGAACATTAATTCTAAACGAAGAGAGAAATGAGATCACTTTTATATATTATTGCGGTAATAATGGTAATCGGTTGGATTTTCGGTTTTCTCGTCTATTCAATCGGCGGTTTAATTCACATTCTGTTAATCATTGCTGTTATAGCTATTCTATTTGATTTGATTGGTGGCCGCAGTACTGTATAAAAGCTAAAACTGAGAAATTCAGTGCTGGTAAAAATTGCCAAAGGCAATGAACCTTTAAATGTAGAGGTAAATGATGGTTAAAAAAGCGATGATGATACTTACATTAAGTGTTATCAGCTTGTGTATGCTGATGGCAGCTAAAAGCTCGGATACTGAATCGAATGAAACTATCCGGGTGGCAACAACACTCTCAGGGACGGTGGTTGATTCTACTACCCGGGAGGGAATTCCACAGGCGCAGGTAATCCTTGAAGAAGCAGGAGAATCCACATCTACGGATGAATACGGATCATTCTTTTTCTCAGATGTTGAGGTAGGAACTCACAGTATATCAGTAGAGGCGGTAAATTACAGGCCTGCCCAGGAAAGTATTGAAGTCACCGAAGAAGGTGCCACAATTGAAATTCAGCTGGACCCGGAATTCGAGTAAAACCAGAGAGTGATTTTAATAATCACTCTCTTTTTTCTTTTTTTCTTATACCTTTTGAAGAGATTTTCTCTTCTTTTTGATCA
>JBGTFX010000033.1:0-14653 GCA_041747055.1 Balneolaceae bacterium | reverse complement strand
TTTTCAAGGAGTATCAATGACCCAAATATTATTTATGCCAGTGGGATAAGTGCATCAGGTCAGTTATTCATTTTAGCGAGTAATGACTTTGGTGATACATGGGTATTAAATGAATTTCCGGATGGGCCTACTGAAATCTTTGTTCATGATATGGTATCAGCTAATATAGGTGGTAAGGAGGTACTATATTTTGGCACAAATAAAGGTATCTACACTTTTGAAGTAGAAAATTAGGTGTATTATTTATAAACAAAAAAGACCGTAAATAATCTTTACGGTCTTCTATTTTAGAAAGTGGTTTGATATTTACTTCTCTTCAGAAATTACAATCTTTTCGATTTTATCGCCCTGTCGGATGTCATCAATCACTTCCAGTCCGTCTACTACTTTTCCGAAGCAGGTGTGGTTTCTGTCGAGGTGTGATGTGTTCTTTCTGCTATGGCAGATAAAAAATTGTGATCCTCCGGTATTGCGTCCCGCATGTGCCATCGATAACACTCCTCGGTCGTGGTACTGGTTATCTCCATCCAATTCGCAGTCGATTTGGTAACCCGGTCCGCCGGTTCCGTCCCCTTTAGGGCATCCCGCCTGCACCACAAAATCGGGCAGTACGCGGTGGAAGGTAAGACCATCATAAAAACCATCCTTGGAGAGCTTGATGAAATTTTCGACCGTATTCGGTGCATCTTCATCATAAAATTGAACGGTCATTTCACCTTTTTCAGTCGTGATTGTTGCTTTACTCATAGTTGTATAAAGTTAGGTTGAGTTTTAAAATTGATTACCTGAGTGTCATCTGGTTACGTAGCTCTGCTGCGTAACCAGAACGTAAAAGTCCCCCTTATCAAAGGGGGCTAGGGGGATGTTTATCAGGAAGTGGAAAAAACAGATGGACACCCCTCTAAGTCTCCCCTTGTTAGGGGAGATTTATTTCATATCCTTAACAGTTCCCAATGATTCATCCACCGCGACAATCGTTTTATCCAGCATTGAATACGTAAGTGAGGTAGACAAAAACCAGCTCTCAAAAGGAGATGGCGGTAGGTAAATTCCCCGCTTAAGCATCTGGTGATAGAACTTGCTGAAGAATTCTTTATCTGTGGTATTTGCAGATTTAAAATCGGTGACGTTTTCTTTTGTAAAGAAAACGCTGATCATTGAGCCAACCTGGTTCATTGCAAAATCTACATCATGTTTGATAAGCACTTCACGCAATCCTTTTTTCAGATAGTCGGTTTTCTCCTCAAGTTCTATGTATAACTCGGGGTGTTTGTCAAGTTTTGATAAAAGAGCATGTCCGGCGCTCATCGCCAATGGATTTCCCGAAAGAGTTCCGGCCTGATAAACCGGACCATCCGGCGAAACCATATCCATAATTTCTTTCTTTCCGCCATAAGCGCCAACGGGGAGTCCGCCGCCAATAATTTTCCCAAATGTGACAAGATCTGCCCACACATTATACCGCTCCTGTGCTCCGCCTCGCGAAAGTCGAAAACCGGTCATTACTTCATCAAAAATTAGTACGGCTTCGTATTCATCGCAGAGTTTTCGTAATCCTTCAAGAAAACCTTCGTTGGGTGGAATACATCCCATATTTCCCGCAACCGGCTCAACAATTATGGCAGCTACATTATCCTTATTTTCCTTGAGTAGCTTTTCAACGCTGTCTAAATCGTTGTAGTTGGCGTTGAGCGTATCCTTGGCAGTTCCCTCCGTAACACCCGGACTGCTAGGCTGACCCAGCGTAAGCGCACCGCTTCCCGCTTTAATCAGGAAAGAGTCGGCGTGGCCGTGGTAGTTTCCTTCAAATTTGATGATTTTATCCTTGCCGGTATACCCACGTGCAATTCGAACGGCGCTCATACAGGCTTCAGTCCCGGAGTTGACCATCCTCACTTTTTCAATATTTTCTACCATCTGCTGAACCAGCTCGGCCATCTCAATCTCAATTTTGGTTGGCGCACCAAAGGAGGTTGAATTGAACGATGCATCCTGAACGGCTTTTACCACCGGGGGATACGCGTGACCTAAAATCATGGGTCCCCATGAGCCGACATAATCGATATACGTATTGCCATCTTCATCGGTGATGATGGAGCCTTTGGCTTTCTTAAAAAAGACAGGTACGCCACCAACAGATTTAAAAGCCCGTGCCGGAGAGTTTACTCCGCCTGGAATGAATTTTTTTGCGCGTTCGTACAGGTACTCGCTTTTTAAAAGCATATGAATAGTCGTGAGTATTGAGTCCTGAGTCTTGAGCGGAGAATGTGATTCTCACGACTCAGGACTCAAGACTTTATTCTAATTTAGTCGGTCATATTTCGAAGGGCGGCGATACGATCCTCGAGTGGAGGGTGCGTCGTGAAAAGAGCTTTAAGACCTTTTCTCTTGCCGCTGGTAATTCCAAACGCCTGCATTGATTCCGGCATTTGGTTAGGTACGTTGCTCTCTTTTTGTAAACGCTGAAGAGCAGCAATCATTCCTTGTCGGCTACCATAACGGGCACCATCTCTGTCCGCAACAAATTCCCGTCTTCTTGAAAACCAGAAAACAATGGTAGAAGCCAAAAATGCGAGGACGATTTCAGCCACAATCGTGGTGA
The DNA here is from genome assembly GCA_041747055.1 of Balneolaceae bacterium. Classification (GTDB taxonomy): domain Bacteria; phylum Bacteroidota; class Rhodothermia; order Balneolales; family Balneolaceae; genus SW132. Next base: position 12,051 of record JBGTFX010000033.1, on the reverse strand, counting down.
CGAAATAGCCAATTCCGAAGCCTTCCTCATTTTTTAGAATCATACGGTCTACCGCGAATCCTACAATTCGTGCAAGGAACATTACAAAAGCGTTCACCACACCTTGAATAAGCGCAAGCGTTACCATATCGCCGTTTGCAACGTGACCGATTTCGTGACCCATTACAGCCTTGATCTCTTCGCGATCGAAGCGCTGCATCATTCCTTCACTTACTGCGACAAGAGCTTTGTTTTTGTTAGCCCCGGTTGCAAAAGCATTTGCCTGCTCGGCGGGGAAAATACCAACTTCGGGCATGCCAATTCCGGCAGCATGTGCCTGCTCCTCAACAACTCTTACCAGCCACTGCTCTCGTTCACTTTTAGGCTCTTTTATAATTTGAACCTTGGTTGTCCATTTCGCAATCTTTTTAGAAAGCAGAAGGGAAACGAGCGAAACCCCCATACCAAAGATGAGGCAAAATACCAGAAGCGCCTGCAGGTTTAGTTGAGTTCCGGTTTCATCAAGAAACCCTCCAACTCCAAGGAGTGACATCGTGATACTTGCCACAATAAGGATGGCAATGTTAGTCGCCAAAAATAAAAGTATTCTTTTCATGTTTTTCGTGTGTGTTATGTTGAGTTGTAAATATTCGTTTGTACTTCTCGTACCGTAGCTCTGCTGCATTACGAGAAGCCCCCCTTTGAAGGAATGGGGGATGATTGTTAAGGTTTAAAAATCTTATTTCGGTTAATGCATTGTCAACGTTTGACACCATTATTCGTCGTGTTGAGCCGCTGAGAACCTTCAAGCGTCCGAAGGTCCTTGAAGCGTTCGGTTTTAAAAATCATAAAGTGACGCTTGAAGGACTTTCGCTTCGCTACAGACGCTTCAAGGACACATAATCAAGGTAACAATAATCGTGCCGCATCTTTAGCAAAATAAGTGGCAATGAGATCAGCACCCGCTCTTTTAAAGCCGGTCAGTGCTTCCATCATGGCGTCATTTTCGTTGAGCCATCCTTTTTGAGCCGCAGCTTTAATCATGGCGTATTCGCCCGACACATTGTACACCGAAACAGGAACGGAAACCGATTCCTTTACCGCACGCACCACATCAAGATAAGGAAGCCCGGGTTTTACCATAATGATATCCGCCCCTTCCTGTTCATCCAATTGTGCTTCTTTAACGGCTTCTACAACGTTTGATGGATCCATTTGGTACGTCTTTTTGTCTCCAAAACCGGGGGCTGAATCGAGTGCGTCCCGAAACGGGCCGTAATAGCTTGACGCATATTTTGCGCTGTACGCCATAATACCTGTATCAAAAAATTGGGCGGTTTCAAGGGCGTGCCGCATCATTCCAATTCGTCCGTCCATCATGTCTGATGGAGCCACAATATCCGCTCCGGCTTCTGCATGACTCACTGCCATTTTGGCCAGCAGTTCTGCACTTTTATCATTGATAATCTTTCCATCCACTACAATTCCGTCATGGCCATAACTGCTGTACGGATCAAGCGCTACATCGGTCATCAACACCATGTCGGGGAATTCTTTTTTGATAGATCGGGCCGTGCTTTGCATCAATCCATCGGGGTTGAGCGCTTCTGTTCCTCTGTTGTCTTTCTTTTCATCCGGCACTTTCGCGAACAAGAGAACCGATGGAATTCCGAGCGACTGAATCTCCTCAACTTCCTTCATCAAAAGATCGAGCGTGAACCGGTAGTAACCCGGCATCGAGGAAATTTCTGCTTTCTGATTTTTTCCTTCCATGACAAAAAGCGGTGCGATAAAATTGGCGGCAGAAAGACGGTTTTCAGCGACCAATCGGCGCATGTTTTCTGATACGCGTAAACGCCGTGGCCGTGAATTTGGAAAAAGAGATCTGATCATATTTAACTTTATTTATTCTGAAAAGTCCCCCATTGAAGGGGAAGGACGAGACCTCCAAGGTTTTTGAAACCTTGGAGGTCTGTGCCACTAAAACATACTTCAGAGAAATGAATTAGCTGTTAAGATTTAGCTTATTCTAAATCTCTTAATGATGCATTTCTCGCAGCTTCAAATTCATCATTTTCATTCCATTTCATCATTTCGTCTGCGTTGAGAATATCAAATGCGGCGCGGAAAAAGAGCCGGGTATCCTGCTCCATGCCGCTCATATCCCAAAATTCATTTATCTCATCAGAAACGGCGTGATAATTTGCTGTATTCGCGCTGTCAATCGCAGCGACTTCTGCTTCTGTTTTGTCTACATAATCCCTTCCGCGATTTGGGAAAATGGCAGGGATTCCAATTTTGGCGAAAGAGAAGTGATCAGACCGATAGAAAAATCCCTGACCGGGTTCGGGGTCAGGTTTTACGACACGGCCTTCATCAGACGCATACTTTTTAATAATATCTGTGATGGTATTTCTGCCATAGCCAACTAACACAACATCGTTGGTTTTCCCATACACCTGCATGCCATCGAGATTCAGATTTGCGGTAACTTTTCCGGGGTGAACTGTAGGATTAGCCGCCCAGTATTGAGAGCCTAAAAGTCCCATTTCCTCAGCCCCAACCAATACAAACAACGCACTTCGCTTCATTTTTGATTCCACACTTTTTAGCGCGTTGGCAATATTCAGCACAGCGCTTACTCCCGCAGCATTATCAATGGCTCCATTGTTGATGGAGTCGCCATTCACAGGATTGGTAATTCCAAGGTGATCGAAATGTGCGGAGAAAATCATGTATTCATCCTGAAGATCGGGATCTGATCCGGTAATTTTCCCCACTACATTATTGGATGACATATTGCTGTATGTGGCTGAAAGATTTACATCAACAGTAACGCCATCAAGAGTTACGGGTTCAAATTCCCGACTTGCTGCGGCATCAAGCTGCTCGGTAAGATCCAATCCTGCATGCCTGAAGAGACTAGCGGAGCTTTCTTCGGTTAACCAGCTGCTGAATTCCGGAGTCGGTTCGTTTCCATTATCCCCTGATTGAAGGGCAAAACGCTCGCGGCCCCAGCTGTTTTCTACAATACTCCATCCATATCCGGCAGTAGGTGTAGTGTGAATGATAATCGCTCCCAACGCTCCCATCTCTTCAGCCTTTTCAAACTTATAGCTCCATCGTCCGTAGTAGAGACGAGAATCTCCTTCAAAAATATCGGGATCGTAGGAGGGATCACTATTTTTATACACCAATATTTTTCCTTCAACGTCGGCGCCTTTATAATCATCCCAATCGAATTCCGGAGCCTGTATTCCATATCCTACGTAAATCACTTCTGCATTTTCTATTTGAACGCGCTCTTCCTCATTACTTGGCCAGGCCATAAATTCCGTTCTGTATTCCAGCTCATTCATCACTCTTCCGTTATGGCGAATGGTAAACCGTGCGGTTTCCCCATCCACCTGCTGACCCAGCAACGGAAACTCCTGCAAGTACGAACCATCTTCCATGCCCGGCTCAACTCCAATAGATTGAAACTGTTCAATAATATATTGAAGTGTTTTTTCTTCACCCGGAGTGGCAGGTGCGCGGCCTTCAAATTCATCAGATGAAAGAACCTCAATGGGTTCAAGCAAGGATTGTTCTGTAATTAGTTTTGCGGCATCATCAACAGAAGAATCCTGGCAGGCAGATATGAGCAATAAAACGACTAAAATGAGTAGTGATTGAATTCGAACCATGGGTAAGTTGTTTAGAGTGACTTTAAGGAGGTGTTAAAAACAAAATTTTTGATGTCCCCATTATACGATTATTAGAAGAAAAGTTCTCTCAGGGTTTAATTGGAAGTTAACTGTTCAAATTTCATTATTCCTCAAAAAGTAACCCATATCTCATTTATTTTATTTAAGATGAGTTACAGTATAATTACAGCAATTAAAATAAAAAAGGCGCTGTAATCTAAATGATCGGAGTATCGTTATGTGTAACACATGATATTTTTAGCCTTTTTCAAGTATAGAACTACAATTAATTTCTGAACTCCTATTTCTATGTTTCCTTTTCATCTCGATACCGGATTTAGTGAAATGTACTTTTACGAGGGGATGTATTTTCTCATTGCTATTCTACTTGGAATTTTTTGGGCCTACAAAAGAGTAAAGAAATACGGTGGAAAAATAGATGAGTTTGAAGGTTTAATTACATGGTCACTAATCGCTGCGTTATTAGGAGCGCGTCTTTCACATTATATGTTCTGGCAACCAGAAGCCTTTTTTTCTAACCCATTAGTATTCTTTACCCCAACCGGTGCGGGAACTAGTATAACCGGCGGATTAGTGGGTGGTATTTTAGCTGGATATATCTACGCTAAAAAGCATAACATGAATTTCTGGAAATATTTCTCTTTGCTTTCACCCGGCATCCTTTTAGGACAGGCTGTTGGAAGATTAGGATGTTTTTTTAATGGCGATGCTTATGGAACAGCAACTAATTCTTTTTTTGGAACAGAATTTCCTCGTTATGGTACGTGGTTGCCAAGTTTTGAATTAGAGACAGGAGTTTCATCTCCCGCCTGGAGGTATTCATTTGAAAATGGATTGGTGGATCAGGCTTCTACCATGAGTGCTGCTTTACATCCAACACAGCTTTATGAAATGTTTGGTGACCTGGTACTGATTGGTGTTGTAATTTACATATTTAATAAAACTTGGCACACAGATAAAAAATCTCCTCTCATATTCTTTGTGCATACCGGGGGTTACGCACTTCTTAGATTTGCTCTTGAGTTTATTCGTGGGGACAAAGAAGGTATTATTTTTTGGGATATGACGGGCTTACAATTTGTTTTACTTGGTTATGGTATCTTTACTATTGTCTATGCAGCTAGATACTTTTCAAAAAAAATAAATGCATATTAAATCTGTGAATTCTCCTGGTTATTCTACTTCGGGGAAAAGCGGAATGATTTAATGAACACAGTCCATGCAAAATTACTACAGAAATAAAACGATACTCATTACCGGTGCCGCGAGCGGCATTGGGAAACGATTTGCTGAACGGATTGCTGAAGTTGAGGGAGTAACACTCATTTTATGGGATCGAAATCCACAGATTTTACTTGAAAATCGAAAAGATTTGCCACTATCCATGAATATTCACACCGCTGATGTGGATGTCACCCAATCCGATCAAATTAAAACGGAGGCGGATGCACTTATCGGCAAAGGATTGATCCCTGACATCATCATAAATTGTGCGGGAATTGTAGTGGGGAAAATGTTCCATGAGCATGATTTTCGGGATATTGAATCCACAATGGAAATAAATGCGGTGGGAAGCATGCGCGTAGTCAGAGCCTTCATCAACCCGATGATAGAACGGGGCAGCGGACAAATTGTAAATTTGGCTTCGGCATCAGGCTACATCGGAAATCCGCGAATGAGCGTATATGCAGCGAGCAAATGGGCGGTCATAGGTTGGTCAGAATCACTGCGAATTGAGATGAAAAGTCTTAAGACCGGAATTGGAGTTACATCAGTGATTCCGAGCTACATCAAAACAGGAATGTTTGATGGAGTAAAAGCTCCGTTGCTGGTGCCGCTGCTGGAGACGGATCAAATAGTGGAAAAAATGATTCGTGGTATTGCTAAACGTAAAGGAAAAATTCAGGCTCCTTTTATGGTGAGATCGGTGCCACTGTTAAAAGCGGTGCTGCCTGATGTTGCATTCGACTGGGTTGCGGGCAGTGTTTTGGGGGTGTACCAATCAATGGATACATTTAAAGGAAGAAAAAAATAATAGGTTTCAATGGATTATTACAGACTTATTGAAGAACAGCGCCGATTTTTTGAGGATGGAAAAACGCGTAGTGTTTCGTTTAGAAAGGAGCAGCTACAGAAATTGCGGGACTGCATATTAGAGAATGAAAAAGAGCTGGCGCAGGCCGTTTATCGTGATTTTAAAAAACCTGAAATGGAAGTGGTTAGCGGAGAGATTTTACCGCTGATTGATGAACTTGATTTCCATCTGAAAAATTTGAAAGGGTGGGCGAAACCACAAAGTGCAAGATCCAACATTCTTGCGCTTCCCTCAAAAAATGAAATCAGGCGAGTTCCTTTTGGAGTTTCACTGATCATTGGCGCATGGAATTATCCTGTGTATTTGCTTCTTATTCCGCTTGTAGGTTCTATTTCGGGTGGGAACTGTTCCGTTTTAAAACCATCGGAACTTGCGCCGGCAACATCAGCTGCGTTGCGAAAAATTATCAACAGTACGTTTGATCGTAAATATATTACGGTTGTTGAAGGGGGAGTTGAGGTAAATCAGGAGCTGCTGGATCTTCCATTTGATAAAATATTTTTTACCGGCAGCAGCCGCGTTGGAAAAATAGTGATGGAGAAAGCGGCTAAGAATTTAACTCCGTTCACCCTGGAACTTGGAGGTAAAAGTCCTGCTGTGGTTCATAAAGATGCGGATATAAAAATAGCCGCTAAAAGAATTGCCTGGGGAAAATATATGAATGTCGGACAAACCTGTATTGCACCCGATTTTGTGCTCGTGCATGATGAGGTGAAAGGAGAGTTCGTAAAGCAGATAAAAAAATCAATTAAAAAACTTTATGGTAAAAAGCCTGAAGAATCAGACGATTATGGCAGGATTATCAATCAGGATCATTTTCAAAGGATAGAAAACCTTCTGATCGGCGTAAATATTTTGCATGGCGGAGAATTGGATAAGCAGGAAAACTTCATCAGCCCTACTGTTATTGATGGCGTGGATTGGGAACACCGGGTAATGAAAGAAGAGATTTTCGGACCGATTTTGCCCATCATGACTTATGGAGATCAAAAATCGCCCGACAAATTATTACGGACTATTTCCAACCCTTTGGCTCTCTATATTTTTTCTGAAAACGATGAATTTATTGAAAAAGTAATCGCTAACACTCCACATGGAGGGACCTGTGTAAATGATGTGATCATGCAAATAGTAAATCCCAATTTACCTTTTGGAGGCTCGGGAAACAGTGGGATGGGTCAGTTCCATGGGAAGTATAGCTTTGAGTGTTTTACAAGGCCACACGCTATTATGAGGCGCAGAATCTGGCCGGATCCATCCTTCCGATATCCGCCATTTGGCAAAAAATTGTATTTATTGAAAAAACTGTTTTTACGATGATGAATTCTACCAAACCGGAAATTACATATAAAGCTTTAGTTGCTCGAAAAGTGGAATTGGGAGAGATGGAGCTTTCGGTAGAAGACCTGAACACCAAAGATCTTCCGGACAAGGATGTGCTGGTTCGGGTTCACTACTCTTCACTGAATTATAAAGATGCGCTTTCGGCCTCCGGAAATCCCGGAGTGACCAAAAAGTATCCTCATACCCCGGGGATTGATGCGGCGGGAATTGTAGAACACAGCCGTGACGAACGATTTAATAAAGGAGATGAAGTCATTGTTACGAGTTACGATTTGGGTCAAAACACGCCGGGAGGATTTGGTGAATATATTGTCGTTCCGGGAGATTGGATCGTTCCGCTGCCAAACAATCTTACCTTAAAAGAGAGCATGATTTTAGGAACGGCTGGATTTACAGCAGCCTATGGTGTGAAAAAAATTGCGGATCAGGGTATTCATCCTGATGATGGTAATGTAGTAGTTACCGGCGCCACCGGGGGAGTTGGATCTATCGCTGTAGCTTTACTTTCAAACTTGGGATATTCCGTAATTGCGGTAACAGGCAAGAAGGACGAGCATGATTTTTTGAAAAAACTGGGAGCCGGGAAAGTGGTTGATCGTGAGAGTATTACAAATGTGAAAGATCATCCGCTATTGGGTTCGCGCTGGATTGCCGGAATTGATACGGTTGGTGGGGAGATGTTAGATGCCGTGCTTCGCCAGACTGCACATAACGGAGTTGTAGCCTGCTGTGGAAATGTACTGGGCGGAAAAATTGAAACAAGTATTTACCCGTTTATCCTTCGGGGAATCGGTTTGATGGGGATAGATTCGGGGATTTGTTTGATGAAAGATCGTATTGAAATTTGGGATAAACTGGCTGGACCCTGGAAATTGAAAGATTTGCGTAATTTATATAGAGAAGTGAAGCTTGACGAGCTTCAGGGGGAGATTGGGAAAATATTAAAAGGAAACCAGGTGGGCAGAGTGTTGGTTACACAGCGTGGCTGACGTCGAATGTTCAGTGATATTCAGCGCTTTGGCAATAGGTGTATTTAAGTCGTTTTCTGTAACCGGTTTGATCAGGTAATCTACAAAACCTGTTTTTTTTGCTCTTTCGACACTAATTTTATCGGAATTGCCTGAGAGATAGATTACCGGTACGGAAGAAAATTTTCGGATCAACTTCATCGTTTCAACGCCATCCAATTTACCCCTTAGAGAGATGTCCATCAAAATGAGATCGGGATCAAGATTTTTTGTCTTTTCAATAGCTTCTTCACCGGAAACAGCTTTTCCGGCAACGGAGTATCCTAATTTTAGTACAAGTCTTTCTTCAACGAGAGAGAGGAGCATGTCATCTTCAACGATCAGAATTCTATTATTTCGAGCAATATTATTTTTCATACACGTAGTTTTTAATCCACACCTATAATATTAAAAAATTATAATATTAGAAAATATTTATAATTCTTTTTTGTGGTGTTTCGAGATATGAAAGAAAAAAGGGGTAATCCTGAACCTGACTAGTAGAAACAAAAAAAACCTCAAGCCCGTGAGGTTTTAAGGCATTAAGTGCAGATTCACTCATGTAAGCCTCCTGTTTGGTTTGGACTACCACCTGAATAACCTATTAAGGAATGCCTTTAGTTTATGAAACAGCGTTTCTTTGGTTTCATCATCTTTCTGCTCGTAATAATGAGCTTTTATTTTTTGATCTGCCTCTTTTCCAGAACGAACTCTCTGCTCTGACCACAATTCATCCCAAATTATCTTCCCTTTTCTTATCCAGTAATGAGATTTACAATCAAACTCCCAGTTTCCTATAGAAGGATTAAGGGACACAGATTCACCATTGTAGGTTAGTTTCCAGTCAGTAGGAGATAATGGGGTAACCACTTGCTGTCCACAACCACATAAGCAGCTATGTACAGCCGTATCGTAATCCAACGAAATATAGATTATCCCATCCTCCATGTCCTGCCGTTCAGGAATGAATTCTACAAATTTATGATCGATGGTCTTCATTGAACATCTCATTTACATTCGTAGAATAGAAGGCTGAAAACTCTCCCTCTTCATCCTGGTAAAATTGAAGGTGCTTTTTCCATTTTATCACAGCCATGGTTGCATTTAATGCATTCAGCTCTGCGATTTGAATGTTAGAAGCATATTCATCCGCATCCCGATCTATCAATGATATCCGGTTTGGAATGTGATCCTTCATTTGATCCGTGACTAATGTTGAGCGGACAGTTGCTAAAAGGCTCTGGCCGGCCACGGTTACGTCAAGACCTACATCTATAAAAGGAATCTTTTTACTAATCAGATATTCAATAATTCTCTTCTTAGCAGATCCTATATCAATGCTCAGAAATACAAAGTTCATCTCATCTAACATGGACAGATTTGATTCGTCCAGATAATTGGGATGTGACTTTATTCCGCGGTGCATTTTCGAATAGATCATCTTGAAGTAGCCCGTCTTAAAATACTGCCTGTTAAGCTGTTTTATAGATGGAGCGCCGGGAGACCGGAAAGCATTGTGCTGTAAGAATCGGTCTCCATCAAAAAGATGGATTTCTTGCACCGGTGTTTTGGCTACTTGATCGAGTATATATGATCCTGTACCACCAAGACCAATGATTCCGATTATATGACCTTCCAGCTTCTCGGATATTACTCCAATTTCAGCACGAGATGAGTTTGTATCAAAGTAATTGAACACAGAATCATCCTCAGGCACTTCGATGACCTCGTAAACTCTTGCCGTTTGTGAGGAATCCATTGAAATTGCCGGCGCAGATATGATATCGATGTATCGTGTAATCTTATGATGGTAATATTTATACCCGTTTTTCGGCTTGTTTGAAAAAGACCGATCTACGGTGATAGCATTCGATAGTTTACGGGTAGTTTTGTTATGCTCTATCGCCGTAATTACACTGCCATCTTTATTACAAGGTTGATCACCAACAAAGTGGATTACATGATTATTCGGTTTTGCGGTTTTATTACCCGCTAAATCTAAGTCCGTAATAAGAACTCCTTCTCCAATTTTAGAGGAGGAGTTCACATACGGAATACGGTGTACAAGCAAGTAGCCGTCAACCAGCTCTAACTTGTACCCTTCATCCTGTAGTCGTTTTAAATCAGAGCTATGATTTATCAGTTGCTGTAACATTGAAAATCATCTCTTTTTTAATTGTGACTACATCATCTTTTACCATAACCCCTTTGGGTTTTTGGTTAGCCCCTCTTTTATAGGTAACTGTATATACCATGTGGGGTACGAATTTAGCTTCAGGGAAGGCAAGTTTTACAACTTGTTCGAATGAGAGCTTTTTTTCGGTTACTTCTACTTTACGACCATTTATTATGATCTCTGTCGCCCGGTCTTTGGGCTTCTTATCTTTAGATTTCTGTTCTATGGGTGGCATTTTTTGCCTCCGTGTTTTAATGTTAATAATTGACACGGAGCAGAAACCTTACTACATTATAGTGCTTAATTACGCTGTAGTGCGGTTCTGAACCGTGCTATTTGAGTTTAAAAGGTCTGAGTAATTAATTTACTTGGGCCTTTTTTATTTTTCCTTTCGGACACCTTTGAATTTACCGCCACTGGTTTTGACGTCCATAAACTTGCCAGTATCAGCATTTCGCTTGACATAAAGCTTGCCATTTGAATGCATTGTCTGAGTTCGCTTACGAACTGCACCATGTCGCTGGTTATCACCGGATATACCATTGGTAGCCATAATTGCCTCCTAATAGTTTTAGAGTTAATATTTCAATTGGTTGACAAAATACTAAATTATTTTGTACTTTGTCAACTAACCAATCACTAAAACCCGTTATGGAAGCAATTAGCAATCGGATTAAACATGCACGTCTTATGAGAGGTTTGTCTTTACAAGGCCTTTCAGACAAGATGGATAATAAGGTGAGTAAACAGGCCCTTCATAAATACGAGAAAGGTACTGTTGAACCTGATTTAGACATGGTTCAGGATATTGCTGAAGCATTGGATCTTAAACCTGACTACTTCTACCGAGAGGTATCAGTTGAGATCAAGGATATTGCATTTAGAAAATTAACTTCGCTAACTAAAAAAGGGCGAAATCGCATTATTGAAACCGCTCGGGATTATTTAAGCCGATATCTTGAGTTGGAACAGATCATTGGAAAACAACCGAGTGTTGAAAATCCATTGAAGGGATTTATCATCAACAGTAAAGAAGATGTTGAAAAAGCTGCTCAAAAATTGAGGCAAGTCTGGGAACTTGGCACTGATCCGTTATATAATGTTCTTGAACTCTTAGAGGATCAAGGTATTAAAGTGATAGAATTAGAAGGAGATGATTCTATTGATGGGTTTTCAACCTGGGTAAATCAATCTATTCCAGTAATTGGACTCAACACTCAAAAAAAAGAATTTCTGGACAGGTACCGGTTTACCGTTTTGCATGAGCTTGCGCATCTCTTGTTAGACCTTGAGAAATTTTCAAGTAAGGAACAGGAAAAGCTATGTCATTATTTTGCCAGCGCTTTGCTGTTACCGCTCAGTGCCATTGAGCATGAACTTGGTTTAAAAAGAAAAAAGATTTCCCTGGAAGAACTAAAAGCCATTAAAAAGCAATACGGGATTTCAATGCAAGCCACTGTTTACAGACTCAAGGATTTACGTATAATCAGTGCAAACGCTTATAGTAACTTTTTCCGATTTATGGCTCGAAACGGCTATAGAAAAGACGAGTCTGGTCTTGCTGTTTATAATGGAGAAGAAGAAGCTCTGAGATTTGATCAGTTGTTAGGGCAGGCACTTGCAGAACAATTTATAACCGTTTCTAAAGCTGCAGCGTTAAAAAATCTACGCGTAACTCAGTTTAGGAATGAATTTTTACTGGGTTAAATGAAAGTAGCAGTAACAGACGCTTGTATATTTATT
>JBGTFX010000032.1:0-2229 GCA_041747055.1 Balneolaceae bacterium | reverse complement strand
GTTGTGTTTTTGCTACATGTTCCGGCGTAATACCTTGTGCAAATAGTTGAGTTGAAAATAGTACGAAAAAAAGAGACAGAACGGTGGCCACTGTGACGTTTTGTTTACGTTGTCGGCTTCTAAAATGATAATAGAATCGTTTCATGGAATTCATGTTTATTACGGTTAGTTCTTATTAATAAAATAATATCATAAAGCGTGATCTGTAAATAGTTGCTTAGTAATTAATTCTTGGGATTTTAACACTGTAAATAATTAAATACTTCTCAATTGGAGATAAAAATTTTACTATTTTGGTTTTCTGATCAAATTAAAAATATTGAAAAATGGAAAAAGTCTGCTCAGTTCTGTTGATTGGTTGTAATCTACCACGGGAAAACACATCAAATAACTCACTTTATTCCACGTTGTGGACGCAGCATTCAGCCGAATTCGAAGCGTTAACGATTCAAATTTACAATACTGCTGAGCGGATGTTGCCCATTGCCCTGGAAGATAATCAATGGACGGCTTCATTGGATCAGGGCGAGAATTACGAGTCGCTTCCCCCCGCAATTATTATGGATCTGGATGAAACGGCCATTGATAACTCGTTCTACCAGGCAAGGTACATCTTGGATGAAAATTGTCAATCCGCTGATTCGATAACAAAAAGATAATTCGTCTTTTAATTGTAGAGTTCTATATTTACAACCTGATCTGAACTATAAAATAGCTGATAATATGTCTTCAAATAAATTAAGCCGGCTCGATTTTTTAAAAACAGGTGCACTTTCTACCGCGGCCCTGGGAACAGGTTTTCTTGGAAAATCTACAGTTACAAAAACTAAGAAAAGCAGTTTCGGCGATGCTAAAAACGTAATTTTCCTGGTAGTGGATGGAATGAGCGCTGGAACTATGGCGATTGCGGATCTTGTGAAACAGGATCAATTTGGAGATAAAACAAACTGGATAAAGTTGTACGAATCAGATCGGGAGTACCACCGTGGGTTGATGGATATGGCATCACTGAATTCCAGCGTGACCGGATCAGCTTCGGCAGCTTCTTCTTGGGGATCGGGACATAGAATTAATAACGGGGCCGTAAACTGGGGGCCTAATAACGAACAGTATAAAACGATCTGTGAAATTTTTCGTGATGCCGGAAAAGGCACCGGTCTGGTAACAAGTACAAGAATTACCCACGCTACTCCATCCGGATTTGGAATTAACATGCCTCAGCGGGGAATGGAAGATGAGATTGCAAAACAATATTCGGAAAGAAACTATGATGTGCTGATGGGTGGTGGTGACCGTCACTTTAGAGCTGACCGGCGATCTGACGGAAAGGATCTTTACTCAACGTTTGAAAGCAATGGATATACAGTTGTGAAAACCAAGCCGGAATTAAACCGGGCCACAAGAAATAGCAAGTTGCTGGGTATTTTTTATGATTCTCATTTGCCTTATATGGTAGATTATAATACACTTCCTGAACTGCAAGAGAATGTGCCAACGCTTGCCGAAATGTCGAAAGCAGCGTTAGAGAGACTCGATCAAAACGAGAATGGGTTTATATTACAAATTGAAGGCGGGCGAGTTGATCACGCTGCACACAGCAACTGCCCTTCGGGACTAGTTTACGATCAAATAGCTTTTGATGATGCAATTAAAGAAGTGATGGACTTCACCGATGGACGGTATGATACTCTCGTTATCTTAACTACTGATCATGGTAATGCAAATCCGGGATTGAGCGGATTGGGAAGCGGCTATGGTGATTCGCCTGCAATGATGGCTACTTTGTATGACTATAAACACAGCTTTGAGTGGATGTTCAGAGAACTTGGGTATCATTGGTCTGATGATTCACTAAAAGGAGTAAAGGTTATTGATATAAAAAATCTGATCAAGCATGCGACTAATACAGAAATTGCAACGGATGAGGCTTTGATGATCAAGAGATCTTTTGAGGGCAAACTTCGGGCTCCATTTAAAAACCGTCAGTCCCCTGAAGGAGTCATTTCAGGAGTGCTTGCCAATTACAATGGCATCTATTTTATAGGAACCAATCACACAGCAGATTATGTGGAGATTGCAGCCTGGGGCCCCGGCAGTGACCGAATTCCTACGTTTGTGAGAAATACGGCCCTTTTTGATCTGATGGTTGATATGGCGGATGTCAGAGCCTATGCCGAAGGATAGAAAGATTAGTTAGACGGTTTAGTCAAAAATAACCATTATTTCCCT
>JBGTFX010000031.1:0-8445 GCA_041747055.1 Balneolaceae bacterium | reverse complement strand
TCTGCTGCAATATCCACCACCACAGATCCGGGACTCATATCTTCCACCATTTCCCTGGTAATAAGTTTTGGAGCGGGCCGGCCGGGAATTAACGCTGTGGTGATAACAATATCAGATTTCTTTGCATGCTGATGTGTTACTTCTTTTTGCTTCTCTTTTTCGCGTTCATTTTGCTCCTTTGCATAGCCGCTTTTGGTTTCTGTCTCTTTCTCTTCATCCATGGGGACTTCCACGAATTTCGCTCCCAAACTTTCAACCTGTTCTTTTACGGCGGGACGAATATCGAAAGCTTCAACAACAGCTCCGAGACGTTTTGCGGTAGCGATGGCCTGCAACCCTGCAACACCGGCACCCAATACCAATACTTTTGCGGGTGGAATAGTACCTGCGGCTGTCATCATCATAGGGAGGTATCGATCCAATTGATTAGCGCCTAAAAGTGCAGCCTTATATCCGGCTATATTGCTCATCGAAGAAAGGGCATCCATTGATTGAGCCCGGCTGATCCTTGGGATGGTGTCCATCGCCATACTTGTAATGTTAATTTTATTGAGCAGATCTACAAAAGGCTTGTTTTGAAGCGGCCATAAGAAGCCAATCAGGACGGCATTTACTTTCAGTTTTTTAACAGATTCTTCATCCGGAGCCTGAACAACAAGCAGGATATCACTATTTGTTAGAATAGAATCACGTGAGTCAATAATCTTAGCCCCGGCTTTTTGATACACCTCATCCGGATAACTGGATTCTGCCCCCGCATTTTTTTCGATATGCAGTTCAAAGCCCATAGCTATAAGCTTTTCGACTCCTTCGGGAGACATAGCCACACGCTTTTCATTTTTTTCTGTTTCTTTACAAACTCCTATTATCAATTTTATACCTCCATCATCATAATTTGACTAAACTTAGTGTTTTTACGATAGTTTACAAGGCAAACTTTTTATAGAAGCGTTTCCAATTGTAAAAAATCACGGTTTTTATAAAAAATCTATCAGTTTGATAGAGAAGTGTGACCAAAAACATCAATTTTATTTTGTTACCTTTGAGTAGAAAAAATAAAAACAAGTAAATATCCATGATGGAAGACATAGAAAAAAAGACATTTGACGTGGTAATTGTAGGCAGTGGCCCCGCAGGACTTACCGCAGCTCTATATGCCGCACGTGCCGATTTAGATTTGATCGTTTTTGAAGGCCCTGAGCCCGGCGGACAGCTAATGCAAACTACCGATGTAGATAATTTCCCCGGTTACCCCGATGGAGTGATGGGACCTAAAATGATGCAGGATTTCCGTGAACAGGCCATACGGTTTGGCGCAGATTGCCGATACGGTTATGTAACGAATATTGACTTTGAAAAACGACCCTATAAAATCACTGTGGACGAAGAGACAACTGTCTTTGCAAAATCTATTATTATTTCGACGGGAGCATCAGCCAAATGGCTTGGACTTGAAAGTGAGCAGAAAATGCGTGGAAAAGGGGTAAGCGCCTGTGCTACATGCGATGGAGCATTTTTTCGGAATGAGCATGTGATAATTGTAGGAGGTGGCGATACCGCTATGGAGGAAGCTACATTTCTGACTAAATTTGCTAAAAAAGTAACGGTTATTCACCGACGGGAAGATCTTCGCGCATCCAAAGCGATGCAAAAGCGCGCCTTAAATAATGAGAAAATTGAATTCTTATGGAATTCAGAACTCACGGAAGTAATGGGCGATAAAGTAGTGCAAGGTGTTAAAGTGAAAAATATTCAAACCGGAGAAGAGTCAGTGCTTGAAGATGTTACCGGTGTGTTTATTGCCATTGGCCACAAACCAAATACTGATCTGTTTAAAGGAGTTTTAACCATGGATGATGTGGGCTATATTCAAACAAAAGGCCAATCCACCGAAACTGATCTCCCCGGAATTTTTGCCAGTGGAGACGCAATGGATCCGATTTACCGTCAGGCTGTTACGGCTGCCGGAACAGGTTGTCGTGCGGCATTAGACGCCGAACGTTTTCTTTCTGATGAAGAGGAAAGTGTTGAATCGGTTGCCCAGTCTCACTGGAAATAAATGTTTTTCTGCCTCTCTCTTTTTTTAATTAAATTGAGAGAGGTTATTTCTCCTTATCTATAATTGAAAAGTAGCTAATAAGCTTTAAATAACATTGCTTTTGCAGCTGATAAAAATCCATAAAATACAATCAGAGAGAGGTTCCGGTAATGCATTCAAGATTTGCACGGCACAGTTTGATGTTCCTTTTGAGCTGCAGGAGCCTATCCAGACTTATAATTACAATATCGTATGGATCCAAAAAGGAAACGGGCGCTATACAATAGATTTTAAGACCTATCACATAAAGCAAGGAATGATTTTCTTTCTAACACCCGGACAAATGTATAAAGTTGAGTCGGAAGGTGTGATAGAGGGGGTTAGGTTAAGTTTTGAACAAGATTTTTATTGCGTAGATACTTTTAGCTCCCAAGCTTCATGTAGCGGAATATTGTTTAAAAATCCTTATCAAAAACCTTTCATATCCTTAAATGGAAATCAAATCAGTGAATTTCAATTTATCATTGAACAGATTAATGCAGAGTTCTGTAATCCCGGCCTCGCCCACAGAGAAATAATTCACACATATTTGCAGCTTTTTTTAATTAAAGCAATGAGAATAAAAAAAGAGCAGGCAGATGAATTTTCATTATATGCTGATGAAGAGACATCTTTTTTATATCAGTTCCAAAATAACCTGGAAACATACTTTAGAATTAATCACTCGGTTTCTTACTACGCTGATCTTTTAAATATATCACCAAAATCTCTCCACAAAAAAGTAAAAGAGATAACAGGTAAACCTGTTAGCGTAATCATTCAGGATCGTATTATTCTTGAAGCCAAACGGCTGCTTTATCACACAAATAAATCTGTTAAAGAGATCGGCTATGAACTTGGCTTCGATGATCCGAGCTACTTCTCCAGGTTTTTTACTAAACAGGTTAATGAGGCACCCACGGAGTTTCAGCAAAGAATCAAAGAGGGAAATAGTAGTTAAGGGAAATTTGTACAAGGTTTAGCGAAAATTCTCCATGTATAAAGTTTTATTTGTGTTATAAATTATTATTGGAATAATTTTTAAACATAAAATGGAGATATCATGAGAAATAAAAATGTACTAGGAAATTTGCTAATTGCAGTAGTGGTTTTGTTTGCTGTAAACGATGCTTTTGCACAATTACCTGAGCCTGGTTTTGAAATTGATGAGAACACAGCGATTCTTATTACAGATCCTCAAATTGATTTCTTAAGTCCGGATGGAGTAACATGGGGAGTAGTTGGCAACAGTGTTCAAGAAAATAATACAGTGGAAAATATAAAAACACTTTTTGAGCTGGCTGAAGAGAATAATATGCTCACATTTGTTTCCCCCCATTATTATTATCCACATGATCACGAATGGAAATTTGGGGGAGTTCTTGAAGTGATGATGCATAACATTGGCATGTTTGATCGTGAAGATCCGCTGTCTCTTGAAAACTTTGACGGATCAGGTGCTGACTTTATGCCGGAATATAAAGATCATATCCATTCGGGCAATGTAATTGTATCGAGTCCACATAAAGTTTATGGGCCGCAAAACAACGACCTTGCCCTTCAGTTGAGGAAACAGGGAATTAATAAGGTTATTATTGGAGGAATGTCAGCCAATTTATGTGTGGAAGCCCACATGAGAGATTTGCTTGAACAAGGATTTGAAGTAGCAGTAGTAAGCGATGCAACAGCTGCCGCTCAAATTCCTGATGCCGGACTTGATGGCTATGCCGCAGCCTTGACTAATTTCCGTATGATGGCGAGCAAAGTGTTTACAACAGAAGAATTAAGATCTGCTTTTCAATAGAAAAAATTTTTTCTAATTGATGTCTATAAAAGGCCGCTATTTGAGTGGCCTTTTTTATGTAAGCTCATAAGAAACTTATTTGCTTTTTTAAAAGAACCGTTTTCTATTACTCTCCTTTACCAACGGTTTTATCCGTTTTGGAATCATCATCGTCGTCGTTATCATCTTCATCACTATCTTTGATGTCGATAACTTCCCCTTCGATTCCATACTCGTCATCCTCTTCTTTGTCGGAATCTAAAACATCCCGCTCAACATATACTTTTGCGCCATTGGCAAACATCAAAAACATGGTGATTGCCGAAATAAGCGGTGCCATTACGGCAAGAATCGTTGTTCCTGCAACACCTACGGTCAGCTGAGATTTAAAAAGCTCTTTTCCATCTTTATTTTTGATGATGAGGTTCCTCGCACTTCCCTCACGTATAAGTCTTCTCACCTGTCTGATAGTATCATCAACAGTTCCTGTGATCTCTTCGAGTAGTGTTTTATCTGGAGTTGACATAATGCTTTTTAATTAAATGAAAGAAAAACTGTAAGGAATTGGGTTTAGCTGGTTCATACTACGAAAAGGGAACATAAAAGATTCAACCTTATGTCTATTTCATTTTATTAATCCTATCTGCTGTAACAGAATACCCACCTAATTCTTTTGTCAAACTATTTGTAAGTCGTATCTACGGTTAACCGACAATCACATATTAAATAACAGGTAAATGTCAACCTATAAAGAAATAGGTTTATTCTATTCGCTTTTTCTGTTAAGATTGCTATGGGTTAATTTAATCGTATTGCACTTTTTGTTGAACTCAGAGTATCATAAATTTTATGAGTAAACCCATATATATATTTCTTGATGAGGCCGGTAACCTTGACTTTTCAAATAATGGAACTGAATATTTTATTCTCACCTCGCTTGCTATTGAAAGACCTTTTCAAGGTTATTTAGAACTGGTTGAGCTGCGGTACGATTTAATTGAATATGGGTATAATATTGAGATGTTTCATGCAAGTGAGGATAAACAAGCTATTAGAAATCGCGTTTTTAATGTTGTTTGTGATAAATTAGATGATTACCGTCTTGATTCGCTTATTGTAAAGAAAAGAAAAATTGATCCTGTACTTCAAACTATAAAGAGATTTTATCCTGAAATGGTAGGGACTTTATTGAAACATGTTTTAAAAGAAATAGATCTCTCCAAATATTCAGAAGTAATTGTAATTACTGACACAATTCCTTTAAAAAAGAAAAGGCGAGTTATAGAGGGCGAGACAAAAAGATTATTAAAACAATATGTGCCAAAAAATAAAAAGTTTAGAGTGATGCATCACTCATCAAGATCAAATATTTGTCTTCAAATAATTGATTATTGCTGTTGGGCAATTTTTAGAAAATGGGAAAGAGATGATGAGAGGTCTTATAAATTAATTAAAAAAGGAGTAGCAAATGAATTTGAAGTATTCAGGAGGGAAAATAGAAAGTACTATTAAAATGACCTCTCCAACTATCCCTGAGGAAGAACCCCTTGGGTTCTTGTCGATGGAGAGGTACCTTTTTTATTCTCTTTTCATAATTATAACTATTTACATACATAGAAATTGTAAAAGTTACTATAAAAAAGTGCGATAGGTGGAATAAAGTGTAGGAATTGTCTCTGGTACGTGCCTGTGAGAGCAATTAAATCTACTTGCTGAAATAAGAGAGATTGATGGTGAATGAGGATTTAAATTTGCCTTAGATAATATGTAGCGGAGGGTTACGCCTGAAAAGGAGTGCTTGTCATCAAGAGACATACCGGCAGTAAAAAAAACTGTAAGGAATTGAGTTTTGAAGGTTCATACTAAGAAAAGGCAACAAAAAGTCTGAACCTATGCTATCTAAAGTTTATTGCGCGTCAACCATCGGGGTAGATGCAAGAGTTATCGAAGTGGAAGTGAACATGAGCGGCGGTGTGCCAAAATATTATTTGGTGGGATTGCCCGATCGGGCCGTCAGCGAATCGAAAGACCGGATTGATGCGGCACTTAAAAATGCAGGAGCTCATTTTCCGCGCGGAAGAATTACCGTAAATCTTGCCCCGGCTGACTTACCAAAAGAGGGAAGCGCCTTTGACCTGCCCATTGCCATGAGCCTGCTTGCGGTGTCGGATCAAATCAACACAGACAAGCTTTCGAAATCATTGATCTTGGGAGAACTGGCACTCGATGGAAAACTTCGCCCCGTGAAAGGAGTGCTGCCAATGGCAGTGGAAGCTCGAAACCAGGGGCTCGAATATCTTGTGGTTCCCTCCGCTAATGGTGGTGAGGCCGGCGTGGTTGATGGAATTAACGTAATGGCTTTTGATAATCTTGAGCAGGTAATGCAGTGGTTTGATGATTCCTCAACCCGTGAGCCTCTTAAAATTGATCCAAAAACGTTGTTTACAACGAACGGTGAAATGGATGTTCTCGATTTTGCCGATGTACGTGGACAGGAAAATGTAAAACGAGCGCTCGAAGTTGCCGCTGCCGGTGGGCATAATGCCATTATGGTAGGCCCTCCCGGATCAGGAAAAACAATGATGGCACGTCGTTTGCCGACAATTTTACCCCCGCTGACTCTACATGAAGCACTCGAAACCACTAAAATTCACTCTGTTGCCGGACTTCTGAAAACCGGAAAAGCACTGGTGACCAACCGGCCGTTTCGTAGTCCGCATCACACCGTATCCGATGTGGCTTTGGTGGGAGGAGGCAGTATTCCCATGCCGGGAGAAATATCAATGGCCCATAACGGAGTACTGTTTTTGGATGAACTGCCGGAATTTAAACGAAGCGCCCTCGAAGTAATGCGTCAGCCGCTGGAGGATGGTTTTGTAAGCATATCCCGCGCCCGAATGAGCGTCAGCTATCCGAGTCGGATAATGTTGGTGGCATCGATGAATCCCTCACCGACTGGAGATTGGTTCGATCCGGATCAAGCCGATGGCGCAACCAACATGCAAATGCAGCGATATTTGGGAAAAATCAGCGGCCCGCTTCTGGATCGAATTGATTTACATGTGGATGTCGATAAGGTTGGGTACGAGGAATTATCATCAAAACGGAAGGGGGAAAAATCAGCCGAAATTCGTAAGCGGGTAATTGCTGCTCGTGATGTTCAAGGTCAGCGATTTATGGGAATTGAATCGGTTTACTGCAACGCGCAGATGAATACAAAGCTTTCCCGGCGGGTTTGCAAGCTGGATGATCCAAGTGAACAAATGCTAAAAAAAGCGATGAATTCGCTGGGTCTGTCGGCAAGAGCGTACGACCGGATTTTAAAAGTATCCCGAACCATCGCTGATCTTGACCGGTCCGAAAGTATCCGTTCAAATCATATTGCAGAAGCCATTCAATACCGAAGTTTGGATCGGGATGGTTGGCTGGGATGAAGAAAATCTCGTAACGTAGCTCTGCTGCGTAACAAGAGAAGCAGTATAATTAGAACTTTATAAGCTTAAAACGGGAACATTTCAATTGAGAATATGTTTTAGAAAAGAAAAAGTTATGGAAGACAATCCTACATACGGAAAATTAAATTGGGACTGGGTATTTGCCCTTCCGTTCATCATTCTTTTGATCTACATTTTCCTGTAGCTAAATTCGGTCCAACACCCAATTTGGTGTGAGTTTTAACAACCACGCCACCAGTCTCCATCGCCGCGTAACATAAGAGTACGATTTTTTCTTTTCGATATCCTTGAGCATCTGTTTAACTGCTTTATCCGTCTCGCCGACCCAAAACATCCCCTTCTTTCCCTCGGTCATTTCACTTTTTACAAAGCCGGGCTTTACATCCGTAATGATGATATTTTCGCGTAAATTATTGGAGCGCTGACGGTACGCCTGCATGTAGGTGGAAATAAACGATTTTGATGCGCTATAAGGTGCCGCTCTGGATGACCCGAAAAGTGACGCAATAGATGATACTCCTACAATTTGTCCATATCCCTGATTTCGGAAATATTGAAAAGCTTCGCCAAACAACTGTACAAATCCGCTGACATTTACATCAATGATTTTCTGTTCCATTGCGGTAATAGATGCGGCCGGATAATTTGATATTCCTGCATTCAGGACAATGATATCCATTCCTCCCATCTGGTGAATAAGATCGTTAAGCTGCTCTTTTGACTTATCATGATCAGTTACATCCATTTCGTTGTAATGGAAATAGTTACCTAAATCCTTTTTCATGGACTCCAATCGATCAACCCTTCGTCCTGTTGCACCCACTACATATTCCTTGTCCACGCATAATCTGGCAAGAGATTCGCCGATTCCTGAAGTGGCACCTATGATGATAATTTTTTTAGACATAAACGTAATACGAATGAATCAATCTAATATTGGAGTTTGATCGAAATGAATCCAACCTGTTTTTTCTAAAGTTGGTTCAAATAGTGTAGGATGAATGATTTGCGCCAAAATTTCAACCGAATCTTCAATTCTCGGACCTGAACGGTTAAAATACTGATTTCCATCTAAAATATAGACCCGATTGTTTTGAACGGCCTTCAGGTTTTCCCACTGTTTTGCTTCT
>JBGTFX010000030.1:0-10258 GCA_041747055.1 Balneolaceae bacterium | reverse complement strand
GAATGTACAGTGGCGTATCGCTCCATAGTTTCCAGAAATTTATTACCATGCAGAAAATATCCAAAGAAGGGTTGCAAAATTTGGGTCCAACCGTGGAAATTCTTGCAGACATTGAAGGACTGGATGCACATAAAAATGCGGTAAGATTACGATTGAATAAGTTAAAATAACTTCAAAATCCCAACGATTTTATTCTATGCCCAAAATTGATATACCATCACTCATCCGTAAAAATATTCTTGATCTCACTCCCTACAGAAGTGCCCGGGATGATTTTAATGAGGGAATATTACTGGATGCCAACGAAAATAGTTTTGGCTCACCGGTTCGTAATTCGTTAGATCTGCATCGATATCCGTCACCCACTCAAGATGTTCTTCGCCGGAAAATTGCGGGCTACCGTGGAGTTGATTTCGAAAATATTTTTCTTGGTGTGGGAAGTGATGAGCCCATCGATCTGCTGATGAGAATTTTTTGTGAACCGGCAAAGGATTCTATCCTCATCACACCGCCTACGTATGGGATGTATAAGGTTGCCGCAAATATCAATAATGTCGGCATTAAAGAGGTGCAGTTAACAAAGAATTTTCAGCTTAAACCTGCCGATATAATTGAGCATGCAGACAGCACAACGAAAATTCTGTTTCTCTGTTCACCGAACAACCCTACTGCGAATGACCTGAAGCGAACGGATCTTCTTAAACTGGTAGCTCAGTTTCCGGGAATAGTGGTGGTTGATGAGGCCTACATTGATTTTAGTCACCAGGAGTCGATGGCAGAAATGGTCCAGCAGTTTCCAAATTTAGTAGTGCTCCAAACATTTTCTAAAGCGATGGGTTTGGCCGGTGCCCGGTTAGGAGTTGCTATTTCCAGCCCTGAAATCATCAACTATATGCTAAGAGTAAAATCGCCTTATAACATTAATAAGCTTACGGCAGATGCTGCATTAAAAGTTTTTGAAAATTTGGACCTGATGAAGTTCAACATCAAGAAAATTCGGGAAGAGCGTGATTATGTCGCAGAAGAGCTCAGCCACAGCGATGCGGTTGAAATTGTATATGCATCCAACGCCAACTTTTTGCTGTTTAAGATTAAGAATGCGAAAGAGATTTATCAAAAATTAGCAGGAAAAGGCGTGATAGTTAGATACCGCGGAAATGAACCTCTTTGCGAAGATTGTTTACGGGTAACTATTGGTATGCCTGATGAAAATGTGAGGTTTCTGAAATCGCTGAAGGAAGTGATTGATAGTTTATAATCCTTTTTCGATCAATAAAGTCTCCCCTAACAAAGGTGGGCTTTTAGATCTCCCCTTGAGGGGAGATGATAAAGCCGGATGTTCCCGGCTTCATCTGAGGGGTGTTTGATGCTGAAATTTAAGCCCTAAACACCCCACCAATTCCAAAGCTGAACGCTTTAGAATACCCTCCCCTCGAGGGGACTTTTAAACCACTAAACCGATATGGCTTTTATGAAAATTAAAATTGACTCAAGTGCCCTTTCAAATCAAACCGAAAATCTTTTGCCTGAAGGAGCGCTATCGGGTTTAAAACAACTTGCTGAGTCTGGCGCAGAACTTTCGTTTGATGCCAACTCTCTAACCGATCAGCAAAAAACCTTATTGGAAAATGAGGGAATCAAAAATCATTCTATTGATAAAGAAAAAGCTGACGGATTGATCAAAAAGGATTCGTTGTTTCAGTTTCTGTCAAACGGCAAAATTGTTGAGAAATCAGACAACTGGACGTCCATTTGCCGATCAATTCTCTTTCCAAGCCGAAAAGCTTCCCTCACGCGAGACACTAAAGAGACGAAGATTTCTGTTTCAATAAATCTTGATGGCACGGGGAAAAGCAACATCAAAACCGGGCTCAACTTTTTTGATCACATGCTGGATCAGATTGCCCGCCATGGTTTAGTTGATTTGGATCTTGTTTGTGATGGGGATTTGGAGGTTGACGAACATCATACCATCGAAGATACGGCCATTGCTTTGGGACAGGTTATTCGCGAGGCGATCTCGGAAAATAAAGCAGGAATTCAGCGGTATGGATTTGTTTTACCGATGGATGAAGCTCAGGCAACGGTTGCAATCGATTTGTCTGATCGTCCTTATTTGGTTTGGGATGTAGATTTAAAAAGGGAATATGTAGGAGATTTTCCAACTGAAATGCTGGAACACTTTTTTTATACACTGGCCATGAACGTAAAAGCTACTCTGCATGTTAAAGCTATCGGAAAAAACGAGCATCATATTGTAGAATCTGTATTTAAAGGTTTTGCTAAGGCTTTACGATTTTCGATTAGCCGAAACGAACGAATAAAGGGAATTCTCCCTACCACTAAAGGAACCATTTAGAAGTTGATAGGAATTATAAAATACCAGGCAGGAAATCTTGCTTCAGTTTCCAATGCATTAGAACGTTTGGGAGCAGACTACTTTATTTCTGACGATGTAGAAGAACTGGAAAAAGCTGACGGGATAATTTTTCCGGGTGTTGGTCATGCTTCAGCCGCGATGGATGATCTTCGGGCTCGTGATCTTGACGTTTGGCTTATCGAAACTAAAAAACCGGTACTTGGTATTTGCCTTGGTATGCAGTTGCTGTATGAATCATCAGAAGAGGGGAACTGCAATACTTTAGGTGTCATTCCGGGAAAACTCAAGAAATTTGATCCCACAGTTGATAAAGTTCCACATATGGGATGGAACCAGTTTACTCCGCTTAAAGAACATGATTTGCTAAGTGGTATCAATTCTGATCACTATCTCTACTATGTACACGGATATTATGCACCAACCTCTAAATATACGCTTGCATCCTGCAATTACATTAATGATTTCACTGCAGTAGTTGCTCATGAAAATTTTATGGGAGTTCAATTTCATCCCGAGAAATCAGGTCAGGTTGGTTCTCTGCTACTACAAAATTTTCTTACATTGGTAAATAATGTCAACAATTAGGGGCTTGTTATAATTTTTCGGTTTTTATTGGTGATTTAATCTACCTCACTCTTCTCA
Organism: Balneolaceae bacterium; assembly: GCA_041747055.1. Classification (GTDB taxonomy): domain Bacteria; phylum Bacteroidota; class Rhodothermia; order Balneolales; family Balneolaceae; genus SW132. The sequence continues at coordinate 7,236 of JBGTFX010000030.1, read as the reverse complement.
AATTCATATCTTTATAGTCTCCCCTAACAAGGGGCTCCGAGCGCCAGCGATTCCCGTGAAGGTTTCTACGTTCTGATAGACATCCCCCTGAATTTCGCTTCGCGTTCAAAAAATGAGCCCTTTATTAAGGGGGGACTTTTACATTCAATTAAAAAAATCTGCCCTAAATGAAAGTTATTCCTGCTATTGATCTGCTCGATGGAGAAGTTGTCCGCTTAAAAAAAGGCGATTACCAACAAAAAACCGTTTACAATCAGAACCCATTAAAGGAAGCTGAATCCTTCAAAAAAGCCGGTTTTGATCATATTCATGTTGTTGATCTGAATGGAGCAAAAAGTGGCACGTTTGAAAATCTTCCCATCATAAAAGAGATCATTAATGAGTTGGGGCTTTCGGTTCAAACCGGTGGCGGGGTACGTTCTCAAAAAGATATTGACCTGCTGCTGGAAGCCGGTTTAAACGGCGTGATCTGTTCCTCCATGGCGGTAAAAAGCCCGGATGAATTTCTGAAATCTGTGAAAAAAAATCCAAAAGAGATGATTCTCGGCCTGGATCTTAAGGATGGAAAAATGGCATATGGCGGATGGCTGGAAACGTCTGATAAATCTATCGAAGAGTTTTTAAATCCCTTGATTGAAGCAGGCTTACAAACGGTACTTAGTACAGATATTTCCCGAGACGGCATGCTTAGTGGTCCTAATACAAAGATGTATATTGATCTACAACATCGATTTCCCTCTGTAAACTGGATAGCTTCGGGAGGAGTCTCTAACATGAGTGACTTGAGAGCACTTCAAGAAAAGAAACTATACGGGGTGGTTGTAGGAAAAGCGTATTACGAAGGTCATATTCACCTTAATGAAATGGCAAATCTAAACAAATAGGCGAAACAAATTTTTGATCTTGGTTTTAAAAAAAAAAGGCAAAACACCAGCATATATAAGACCAGCTCTAAAAGGCCTTCGAAGTAATTTTCTTCTCTTATGCAGTTGTTTTGCCTTAGATTCCCTTTTGGAAGAATCTTACAACACAGGATTCTTCACTTTGCCCATAAATAAATTAGTTCCACTTATTCTCTCATGTATGATATACACAAACGGCCGGTCTACAATCATTTGAGGCGGCGTGGATTCTACTCCTATCCCGACACTTGTAACTGCAGCGGCTTCTGTTCCTTTTTCATCCACGCGAATAAAGGTTTTGTGTGTAACATTATCAATAAACAAATTCCCTGGCCTCACATCAGCTATTCCAAGTAGATCTGCTTCAGTTTTATTAAAAGCAATTTCCATGCCCATGGCTTTCAGTATGTCATTGTATTCAATTTCATATTCCAGTTCAAACTTTGGAAAATTTACAGTGACTGCCCTGTTATCTACGGATAAGTTTGATCGCCATGTGTTCAGACTTTCAGCCGAAATTTTTTCTTCTATAAACTGATCGATCGGCATATTTGGGTTAGCGGGCATCATTACAGTCATTGAAAATAGGCTATCTCCGTAAGGCAGCTCAATTATTTGCACTTCATTCGACATATAGGTTGCAAAAAGGCCATCTTGTCTCATCATATCAACCTCAACAGTTTCTCCTGTTTCCAGATTGAAATCGGCTTTTCGAGTATCCTGAACATCAAACTGACGAAGCCAGTCTCCTTGAAAGTAAAGTGCATTGATCAAATACATTACCATATGGGCCGGGATCTCATCAACAATTTCCTCAATGAGGCCATCTGTGTTTTGCTTCACCCATTCATTGATGATGTCCACGGAAGCCGGATCACTGAAATCCAGTCCTGATACTTCCGCCCCGTAATAGGTTATCAATCTCTCCAAAAAATCTTCTTCAACAGGGAGTCCCTCCAAATGCCAAATTGAATTGGCGATTCTAAAAGTCACCTCCGGATCAACTGTACTCAGCAGCTCTATCAACGACTGAAATGCCCCATTGATTTCATCCAGGTCCATGTCCGTGAGATTGAGCGTATTTTTCATGTCTTCAAACGTTTCTCCCTGCGCCCCATTCAGCACCATGGACAGCGCCATCGAAATGCTTAGTGGGGAAATCATCAGATTCTCAGAATCGCTGTCTAATTCCACGGTCTTTCTGAAAAGTTCATAGCTAAAAGACTGATCAGCCTCAATGAGCGCCATTTCAGATGCTGCCAACTCTCGGGGTAACTCTCGGGACGAATCCCCTCCTGTATCCGAACCTGTAATATTGGGTTCGCAGGCATTAAACAGAAATATGCCTGAAAACATCAGTGCATATGTAATTATTACAATTGATAGTCCTTTTTTCTTTAGCATTTGTTTCCACCTATTAATATTTAACTTTGTGTATAATTCTATAGGTAATACAATTTAAATATTGCACATACCTACTGCTATTTAAAATTCCTTTGACAACCTGTTTCAGCTTTCCATCCGGGTTACCGATTTCAGCTGAACCCCGAATATCGGGTGAGCACAAAAAAATGATTGATAAAGTTATTTAAAGCTTCAACTGCACTGCCACATTTTCCTATAAAACCATTACCTTTCCTGTCATGCTCACGAAACGAATCATACCCTGTTTAGATATTAAAGACGGTCGCACCGTTAAAGGGGTGAACTTTGTTGGCTTGCGAGATGCGGGAGATCCTGTAGAACTGGCACAGAGATACACTTCTGAAGGCGCAGATGAGCTGGTGTTTCTCGACATCACAGCTACCAAAGAGAAGCGAAAAACACTGGTTGATCTGGTTACGAAAATTGCACAGGAAATTAATATTCCTTTTACAGTGGGCGGCGGTATAAAATCAGTAGACGAAATTGAAGCCATTTTGAAGGCCGGCGCAGATAAAGTATCGTTAAATAGTGCTATTGTTCGTGATCCGGATTTAATTACACGTGCATCGGACGCATTTGGCTCTCAGGCAATTGTAGCCGCGGTGGATGCAAAACGTGTTGATGACCATTGGGAAGTGTTTGTGAAAGGCGGATCTGAACCCACCGGACTTGATGCAATTGAATGGATTTTAAAGACTGAAAAGTTGGGTAGCGGTGAAATTTTATTGACCAGTATGGATCGCGACGGCACAAAATCCGGTTTTGACCTGGAACTTTTGAAACTGGTTAATGAGCAAATTACCATTCCTGTAATTGCAAGCGGTGGTGCAGGTAACAAACAACACTGTTGCGATGCTATTACCATTGGTAAAGCAGATGCAGTATTGGCTGCCAGTATTTTCCATTTTCGTGAAATAGAAATTGAAGATTTAAAAAATACGATGCACAATGAAGGAATCTGCGTGCGACTCTCACCCAATTTAAACAAGTAAATCAAGTATGGCTAAAGAAGAAATAGAGTTCTTATACGACCTCGAACGTCTGCTCATCACCCGAAAAGCTGAACTCCCCAAAGGATCTTATACCAGCAAACTCTTTAAAAAAGGAATCGATAAAATTGCTCAGAAAGTTGGTGAGGAAGCGGTTGAAACGATCATTGCGTCAAAAAATAAAAAACAGTCGGAAACGATAGGCGAAAGTGCAGACCTTATTTTTCACCTGTTGGTACTTCTTGTTGAAAAAGAGATACCATTGGATACTGTAATTCAAGAGATGATGGTAAGAAGTAAAAAATAATAGACTTACTTCTACTTACTTATTCTACACTTCGCTAATAGTATAAATCTGCATTTAAAAAAATTGAAACTGAGTAAATTTTACTTACGCAACCTGTAAGTGTAAAATTTTTACAGGATTGTTACAAAATTCAATAAAGATTATGTAAATCTTATTGAATGCTTACCCTGAATTATATCCTCTTCTTGAAGGTTTTACTCATTTCAATTACCTCTTCTGATCCTTTAAACTAATCTTTTCATTCAATGGCACGAATATTGTAACCCCTTTCACATATATACATTCAATGTCTTTCTTTTATCATTTAACAGATCGGCAATCTGTAAAAAAAAGAGATTGAAGAAGAACAACAAATAATAATTCAGGGGAAACAAAATGAGAGTATTTTATTTTGCAATAACAATTTTGGTACTGTGTACTTTAGCGGCGTGTCAATCAGCCGATGTACCACCAACATATGATTTAATCACAAATGTTGTTCCTGAAGAAGCGGGAACTGTAAATCCCGGTTCGGGGACCTTTGAGAAAGGAACAACACTTATTATTACTGCAGAGGCTAATAAAAATTATGTATTCGATCACTGGGGGGGAGATGTTGATAGAACCACAAATCCGGCCGAAGTACAGATAAATGGCCCTATAGAATTAACCGCTGTTTTTACTCGAAAAGATTATCCACTTACAATAAATATTGAAGGTGAGGGATCCGTTACAGAGCAAATCGTAAGTACGGCAAAAACCGACTTTGAGTATGGTACAACAGTCAGATTAACACCTGAAGCAGACGAGGAGTGGATTTTCACTCGTTGGGAAGGTGATTTAATGGGCGACGAACAACCGAAAGACATCCTTATTGATGGGCCAAAGAGTGTAACTGCTGTTTTTATACCACTTGTAAATACCGTTTGGACAACAGGATATAATTTTAACGGGCAGCTGGGTGATGGAACTCGTGAAAACAGAAGTGAACCGGATTGGAGCATCTTTAATGTAGAAAAAGCAGTTGCGGGATCATGGCATGGGTTCTTTCTCAAAACGGATGGGACACTCTTCGGACTCGGGTTTAATTTTCATGGACAACTTGGCGATGGAACTAGTGCAGACCGAGATACTCCGGTTGAAATTTGGTCTAACGTTAAAGAGGCAGCAGGCGGTGAACAACATAGTATGTTTTTAACCAACGATGGTGAGCTGTATGCAATGGGTGACAATAGTGAAGGTCAGCTGGGCGATGGAACAACAACAAGTAGAATAGAACCAATTCAAATCGAAACTGATGTAAAATCAGTAACCATAGGAGAATGGCATAGTTTGTTTATTAAGAACGATGGGACACTTTGGGGTACAGGTAGAAATACAAACAATCAAGTAAGCAGCCAAGACGAAGAGTACCTTACTACACCGGTTCAAATTGATTCAAATGTTGAGCACGTGGCGGCCGGACAACGCCATACAATCTATATAAAAACGGACGGCACTCTTTGGGCTGTTGGTGGAAATGCATCCGGGCAGCTTGGGGATGGTACCTTAACAACCCGACCCAATCCGGTTGAAATTGCTTCAAATGTTAAATTTATCAACGCCGGAAGAGACCACAGCCTGTTTATTACCAATAATGGAGCTTTGTGGGCGATGGGAAATAACACCTCCGGACAACTAGGTGATGAGAGCACTACTCCACATACAAGCCCAATACAAATAGATAGTAACGTAATACGCGCTGACGGTGGTAACAGGCACACGTTATATGTGAAGGAAAATGGAGAACTCTGGGCTATGGGAGCAAATGATTTAGGCCAATTGGGGGATGGAACAACGGAGCGGAAACTTTCACCGGTTCAGATTGACACGGATGTATTGGAAGTAGCCGCAGGAATTAACTTTAGCTATTATATCAAAGAGTAATCTTTCCTGAACAGTAAAAAGGGATGCTTCATATGAAGTATCCCTTTTTTTATGGAGCACATTTAAAAAAATTCCCTATTTGATCTGATGGATAATAATTCTCCTATTAAACAGAAAATCTACACTGACCCATTCAAAACATTGTTTGATACAATTTCACCCACCTTTTTAAACACATCTTCAGCTTCTTTAAGGGATCTGTAATTTTCTGCACAAGCAGCCACCACAACGGGTTCTGTTTCATTGAGATACACAATTCCCATGTTACAGGCTCTTCCTATTTGTGTTCCTGTTTTATGTGCAAACTCCGATCCCTCAGGTAATCCTGCCTGAATTCGGCGGGTTCCGGTGGTGACGCTTTTCATGATATTGATCAAGATCTCTGTATTCTCTTTATTCAGGTATTCACCATTAGCAAGGCGTTCAAGCATCACTCCCATTGCCTCCAAACTCCCGGAATTTAACCTTTTTTGATAATATCGCTCAAAAGCATCCGGTATGGATGCTACCTGAATATCATTTTCAGTGATTTCTAATATGCGCAGAAGTTCATCAAGCCTGCTCGCCATTGGAGTTACGCCTTTCAGTTCTATAATATTCATGTTGGTCAGATTTGCAGCAGTCTTATGAATTTCTCCGTATGCATCATACCGCACCTGCAAAATAGTTGTAATATTTTCTATTCCATCTCTGATAATATGATCACGAATATGTTTGTTGAGCCTTTCTTCACCGAGGAAGCGAATTAATATATCCGTTGCGGTACTGTCGCTGTCTCTGATCATTCGGTCCATCAACTCCAAAATAGTGTAGGATATTCCGGGCTCCTGCCACATCAGATCACCGCTTCCATCTACAAAATCCGTTTCCTGAACAACCAACTCATCATCTAAAGAAAATTCACCCTCTTCAACTAACTGAAGAATGGTTATCCCAATTGGAATTTTAACGGTAGATGCCAAATACCAGTCTCGATCGGTTTGATATGTTACGGAAGTGCCGTCACCAAGATGTTTTACATACACACCAACTTTACCGATGAATTCATCATCAATCTGCTTCAGTTTATCCTGCAGGTTGACACCCCATGTGTTTGGAAGCAAAAAAAATAAAAATATGAAGAATAAAAATTTCATAACCATTATTACTATTGAAGTGTACGTTTAAACTTGAATTCGAATTCGTCACACTGAGCCGGTATTTTTCTGGTCCCGACCCATCGGGGCAATCCTGATGTTTTTTTATCAGGATGAAGTCGAAGGATGTTTTTTGCTCGAACCCATTTCAGGCATCACTAACTGTAAAACTGCCAAGATGTTTCTTTCTTATTCAATTCTGTTTTTCATGTAGCGTCCATACGTAAGAACCCGCCAAATCCACTCGAGAGGGCCATATTTATATCGTTTTAGCCACAGTTCACTTATAACGATTTGAAAGAGAAAAATGATGACTACAGAAAGTGTGAGAAGTGCTAAGCCCAGATGTTTGCCCAGGCCTAATCCCACATCATAAAACAGGAGAATTCCGATAATGGATTGTAAAATATAATTTGATAGAGCCGTTCTGCCGACAGCATTAAATAGCTTGTCTAATATCTTTTTAAAATACGTGTGGTAAAGGAGCATAAACAGTGCAACATAACCTGCCGTAAGAATTAAATAACGAAATGGAGTGATTGTCTCTTCAAGTAATGGATACCAGTTAACCT
>JBGTFX010000029.1:0-3800 GCA_041747055.1 Balneolaceae bacterium | reverse complement strand
GCGGGTCATCCATTGCAAAAATGATATTCATCGGCACACCAAATAAAAGTCCAATTAGGGCTGTCTTGATCAAAAAAGGCCGATTTTCATGAATTTTGTTTAAAAGTAATTTTCGGCCGGTCCAAAAACCTATTACAAATATACCCAGCACATTAAAGACACGTCCATCAAATGAATACATGTACCCTCTTAATAATGGGCCCAAATAGTTAAACGAGAATAGTGTTTTCCAGGAGTCACTTTGTATAACTGCGGAAATATCGTACATCCGAAAGGTGTAATACTCTTCCGATTCAACGGGTAAATCCAAATCCCGCCAGCTTTCTGATAACCATTGGTAAAGAGTTGTGGTGTATCCGCCTTCATAAGCTTGCAGATACCATGAATTTAATCCGGGCAGAAGCAGGATAAAGAATGCTGCCAACAACAGTCCACGATTCGAAAGCCCCTTAAAAAATATCAATAAATAGCCGCATAAAGCATAGAGTACAAGAATATCCCCAAACCAAATCGCCCAGAGATGAACAATGCCAATCAATAATAGAAAGAATAACCGACGGCTAAAATGTATGGTAAACGACCTGTTTGTTGATGAGGCCCTGATGAATTGTATTGCAAAACCAATTCCAAAAAGCAGTGAGAAGAGTGTGTAAAATTTTCCCCTGAAAAATACGGTGTGTAAGCTATCCGAAAATGAATTCCAGTCAGACAGTAATAATTGGCTTTGAACATCATCAGTCATGTATGAGTACCCGCTGAACACCTGGATATTGATCATCAAAATCCCGAAAATGGCAAATCCCCGAAGTGCATCCAAAACATGAATCCGCTCACTTTTGCCAACCGGTTTAAAAGTAGATTTCTCCTGCATACAAATAGATTTGTATGATGCTGTAAACGTTTTGTTCAAATCAGATGTGATACGAAAACCAACTTCCTATCCCTTTATAAACGCCACTTAGCTTCATCTCTTGATTGTTACTGCTCCTGACTGTAAAACTTTATTTTGCTTCAGGTGTTCCACAGTTACATAAATATGCAAAAGATTAGTATCAAAATTTTCAATAATCACACTTTTACGGTCAATAAAACGAAATATGTATATTATGTATTAATAAATCATTCATAAACAGGCAATCGTAGTGTCAACCTTCCCCCGATCAGACCACAGGCGCACCCTCGAACGGCTCGACCGTTTTAGCTACTACACCGACAGCAATATTCGTGTGCCGTTTACAGAATTCAGGTTTGGGCTCAGTCCACTTATCGGACTCATTCCCGGCGTGGGCGATTTTGCCGGTTTGATATTATCCCTCTACGTTTTATATGAAGCGAAAAAAGTGGGTGCCGATCGCAGCGTTAAACGAAAGATGATCCGCAACATGCTTATCGAATTCTTTGTGGGGATGGTACCGATCTTCGGCGATGCGTTTGATGCTGTCTTTAAAGCCAACACCAAAAACACCACCCTCCTTCGAAACTACCTCTACAAACAGCTGGGAGAAGAACCCGAATGGCGATTTCCGTGGGTTGCGTTTATTCTCTTTTGTGTTGTGATGGCTATTCTCTCCTTTTTGATTATTTGGTTGATTTGAATAACCGAGACCCGTTAGGTTTCCAAAAACCTGACGGGTCTTTTTAAGGAAACCTCAATTCTGTTTCACAACACTCTCTAAATAGTTATGTATCCTTTGTCTATTCGAAATCAAACTGGAAAACTGCTTATCAGAAACATTACTGAATCGAGCGAGTACCTTGCGGTTAATGTCGGTTTGGTTTTCAAAAACAGCCAGTGACCGGAATTGGATTCCCCAACGCTCATACTGGTGAAGGCTAATAGTAACGTCCCTGCATTTATCGTCGTTTTGTATGGCAAAAATCAGAAGTGGAACATCCATGCCATTCACAAAACAATCAACCGGATAACTATTTTGAGGATCGTGTTCCTCGAAATGATAGTCTAAGATATAACGCCCCGTAGGAAGTTCCAACTCCATCGTCTGTTTAAAGTCTTCAATAAATGTAGACTTCACAATTTCACGGTTCAGGTAACTTAGGTCTGAAATCTTTGTAACTGCCTGTAGGTAGGTATATAAAGCATTGCCTGCTTCTTCCGGTTTAAACCTCAATTCAAGTGAGCCATCGGACTCATTGATTCCAAAATTGTTTAAAACAGAATCCAGAAGTTCCGCGCGGTTGCCCTTTTCCAGAGCCGCCATATCCATTTCGTAGCTCATGTGCATAAATGTGTGACCTTCATCACTAAGCAACCATCCCGATCCATTTTTTTTTAGTACAATAGAAAAGTGGTCCCCATCATCAAAGGTGAAGGGTGTAAATACCCGATACCGGTTTACTCCCTCCTCTTGCAGACGAATTGTTTCTGACACCTTGGTTTTAAAATCGCTTGTTATGTATTCTGTAGTGTTCAATTTTTACTCAAGCTCAAGTCTTATTTGCGGATTTTCACTTAAAGATACATTACAATCATCAATTAAACATCGAAGAGCACCCCGAAGGTTCGAATATCGATCCGTTACTTCAGCAAAGAACTCTTCTTTTCTACCTGCCAGCTGATATCGTTCAGTTGCCAAGTGTATATGAAAATCATAAAAAGATTCTTCCTTTTCTAAAACATTTCGGTGTTCATGGCTTTTGCCATTATAACGTTTCAACTTAAAAACCGTATTCAATTCTTAGGTTGAATACCCTAAAATAGCGGAAAAATCGAGCGGATTTATTCTGTTTTGCCGGAGTTTCAGATAAAATGAACTCCCGTCTTTTCTTGGGATCGTATAATCAAATTCTTTGTGTCCGTTTTTATCTTTCATACGGGAAAAGAGCTCTTCAATTTCAAGGTTGACCTTTTTCTTCTCTTCTATTAACGTTCGAATCTCACTATTAGTCAGAGTTATTTTCATAACTGATATCAGATTATGTTCTGTAACTCAAATAATATGAATAAATTAGTTTAATTATGGAAATTGAAAGAGGCTATTAAAATTATGAATAAACCAATCACAATAGATAATTTATCAATCGGTGAAAAAATAGAACTCATGGAAAAGTTGTGGGCAAGTCTTTCAACTTCACCGGATTATGTATCACCGGAATGGCACGGAAAAGAACTCGCCAAACGAAAGTACGCCACAGAAGAAGGAAAAGTAACCTATACCGATTGGAATAAAGCGAAAGAAGAGATTCGAAAAGAGATTTCATGACCATTCGAATTCTTGAAACGGCCAAGAGAGATTTAAATTAAAGGATTTCATTTCTATGAAAAGTAGGGAGAAGGACTTGGAAGCTACTTTTTGGATTCCCTATACTCAGATATTGATTCATTGACGATTTATTCAGGTATTCATCCGGTGAAATTTGATGACTACCATTGTATGCTTTCAAAGCGATTCCCTTTTGCAATCTATTACTACGTTAAAAAAGAGGTCGTTTTTGTTGATGCTATTCTTGATTGCAGACAAAATCCTGAGCATATCGAAAAGAGAATAAGCAGAGAATAAAGCCAGACCCGTCAGGTTTTCACTCTTCTGACATATAAATCCATTAACCACATTAAACTCACTGTTGATATCAGGTCAGACACTTTTTTCCCCAGGAAAACTTAGAAAGTGTAACATTTTTCAATTCAGATGTAACAAACCTCTTTTCAGGAACTCTTTTTAGTATATAAAACCATTGGTGTCCGGTTAAAAATGAACACAATCAAATTAAGAATCTTCTTGTATAATTAAAGCCAGTTTTATCGAGGTTGGGATTTTAGAACCCCTTCTACTGGAAAAGCA
>JBGTFX010000028.1:0-3101 GCA_041747055.1 Balneolaceae bacterium | reverse complement strand
ATCAGGTTCGTCCCCACAGTAGTGTTGAAAGGTTAACCCCTAATCAGGCACACACAAAAACAGGACCTTTGGAAAGAAAATGGAAGAATTATTACCAAAAAAAAACCGTACAATGAGTCAACCAAAATCAGGACGACACAGCGAAGGCGAGGGCGTTGATTTGGCTGGAAGTTAGTAGATAGCCATTTAGCTTCACATTACACACCCCTAAATCCCCTTTCAAAGAGGGGATTTTATTACAACAGATTTTAAAAATAACCAACTACTTAAAGACACAATCATGAGCACTAACGGACAAGATAAAAACTACAGATTTGAAACTCTCCAGCTTCATGCGGGGCAGGAAGCTGATCCAACTACAGGATCAAGAGCGGTACCCATTTACCAAACAACCTCGTATCAATTTGATGATACAGAGCATGCGGCTACACTTTTTGCACTTAAGGAATTCGGGAATATCTATACACGGATCATGAATCCAACCACGGATGTTTTTGAGAAAAGAATTGCTGCCCTTGAAGGAGGTGCTGCAGCTGTGGCAACGGCATCAGGGCAATCAGCCCAGTTCCTTGCATTTACCACTCTTGCTCAGGCCGGCGACAATATTGTTTCTACACCAAACTTATATGGCGGAACCTACAATCAGCTGAAAGTCACATTGCCGCGACTGGGTATCAAAACCACATTTGTTGAGGAAGATACTCCCGAAGCATTTGAAGCTGCCATTGATGACAATACAAAAGCAATTTATCTGGAAAGTATCGGAAATCCCCGTGGCAATGTACCCGATTTTGAAGGCATATCAGCAGTGGCAAAAAAGCATGGGGTCGCAATAATAGTGGATAACACTTTTGGAGCCGGTGGTGCTATAGCCCGTCCTATCGATCACGGTGCAAATGTTGTAGTTGAGTCAGCCACTAAATGGATTGGTGGACACGGCACAAGTGTAGGCGGCGTGATTGTTGATGCAGGTAATTTTGACTGGGGGAACGGACGATATCCGTTGTTCACTGACCCTTCTCCATCCTATCACGGACTCAATTTCTGGGAAGTGTTTGGCGAACAGGGTCCATTTGGAAATATCGCCTTTGCCATTCGTGCCAGGGTTGAAGGACTTCGAGATATTGGGCCAGCCCTATCTCCATTTAACAGCTTCCTTCTTCTCCAGGGGATTGAAACATTATCACTCAGAGCAGAACGCCACGCAGAGAACGCTCTTAAACTGGCACAATGGCTGCAAAAAAGTGATCACGTTTCATGGGTTAATTACACAGGCCTGCCTGATCATCCCTTCCACGAAAATGGTAAGAAATATTTACGGGAAGGACGATTTGGTGCCGTTCTCACTTTTGGTGTAAAAGGCGGTTACGACTCTGCCCTTGAGTTCATTGAAGGTGTTGAACTGGCAAGTCACCTTGCCAATGTCGGCGATGCCAAAACTTTGGTAATTCACCCGGCTTCAACCACACATCAACAGCTGACCGAAAAAGAACAGGCATCCGGTGGCGTGAAAGAAGATTTAATTCGAGTCTCCGTAGGAATCGAACACATCGATGATATCATCGGTGACTTTGAGCAGGCTTTTAAAAAGATAAAAGTGACTGCCTAGATCTTCCGCCAGCCGGCGGAGAGTCGCCTCGCGTGCATTTCGCGTGGCGGAGGGGTGTTTTCTGAGCGTTGTTCTTACACACCCCTAAATCCCCTCTCAAAGAGGGGACTTTCTTACCCCCCCTTCGAAGGGGGACATTAAAAAACCCGGCTCCGAAAATCGGAACCGGGTCATCATTCAAACAGTCGGCAGAAACTTTTGCAGAGGCCTGCCGACCTGAACTAAAACTAAGATACAAATGAGCAACTTAAAATTCGCATACTGGGTACCAAATGTTAGTGGAGGTCTTGTCGTATCAAAACTTCCTCAAAAAACTGACTGGACATTCGAGGCCAATAAACGTTATGCCCAAACGGCAGAACAGGTAGGATTCGAATATGCCCTTTTACAGACACGATTTATAGCAAGCTATGGAGCCGACAATCAGCTCGAAGCTGCAGCACTTGGATCGGCTCTTGCCGCTGTTACTGAGAAAATAAACCTAATTTCGGCGGTTCATCCCGGGTTATGGCATCCTGCCGTTTATGCAAAAATTCTCTCCACGATTGATAATGTAAGCAATGGCCGGGTTGCGGTTAATGTGGTGAGTGGTTGGTTTAAAGGTGAATTCACCGCATTTGGTGAACACTGGCTTGAACATGGTGAGCGATACAGACGTTCAGAAGAATTCATCGAAGTTCTCCGTCAGCTCTGGACCGAAGAGAAAGCAAATTACCGGGGAGATTTCTATCAAATAAGTGATGCACCTCACAAGCCTAAACCAAAAAGCAATGGGATTCCCATCTTTCAGGGTGGAAACTCAAAAGCTGCGCGTATAATGGCTGCAAAAGTTTCCGATTGGTACTTCATGAACGGAAATACTAATTCAGGCATTAAAGATCAGATAGATGATGTAAAGCAACTTGCAGAAAAAGAAGGACGGGAAGTGAAATTTGCGCTGAATGGTTTTGTCATAGTTCGGGATACTGAACAGGAAGCGATCGATCAGCTGGAAGAAATCGTAGGTGAAGCCAACGAAGATGCTGTAAATGATTTTCGTGATGCCGTTCAGCAGGCAGGCGCATCATCCAAAGAGGGCGAAGGAATGTGGGCCGACTCATCCTTCGAGGATCTCGTTCAATATAATGATGGTTTCAAAACCGGACTAATTGGAACTGCCGAACAAGTTGCTGATCGAATTATCGAGCTGAAACAGTTGGGCGTAGACCTAATCCTCACCGGATTTTTACACTACGATGAGGAACTCGAAAAATTCGGAAAAGAAGTAATTCCATTAGTCCGCGAAAAAGAGCAAAAATTAAAAGAACAAGGGGTAGCCGCATGAAAATTATCGGAATTTCAGGCAGTTTAAGTCAGCATTCAAAAACGGAGTTAACCGTGAAAAAAACATTGGATCTTATCGAAGAGCAAGATCGCACAATTCAAACAGAACTGATTGCGCTTTCGGCGTACAATTTAGTGTTCTGCGATGGACGAAACCCCGATAATTATA
>JBGTFX010000027.1:0-28528 GCA_041747055.1 Balneolaceae bacterium | reverse complement strand
ATCAGGTTCGTCCCCACAGTAGTGTTGAAAGGTTAACCCCTAATCAGGCACACACAAAAACAGGACCTTTGGAAAGAAAATGGAAGAATTATTACCAAAAAAAAACCGTACAATGAGTCAACCAAAATCAGGACGACACATAAACAAACATAGGATGACTTGATTGCTTCTCACTTCTCACTTCTCAATCTTCATTTTCTATCTGAAATCCAGAGCTTTCCAAATTGAATTCTATAAATTCATTGAACAGAGGGGTAGTGCGAATTTCAGCGGGAGTTTTTTCATTTTTTTGTCGGGTTTCAATCAGCGAAAAATGTCCAAGGGGAGTGAACAAATCATCAAAAATTAGATCGAGGGCAATGCTGGTGTCGGCATTTTCCAGGTTGAGTTCCAACGCAACAGAATAGAGAAGAATATCAGGCAGAAGCTCATCAACGGAGATCCAGGATTTTGCAAGATTTTGCAGCTTATAGAGGATAAAAGGCACGCTATATTGTAAATGTGGCAACTCAATGGTACTTCCCAAATAGCCGAGGTTCATCTCTTTAAAATAGGTAGAAAACAGCAGGCGATAGAGCTGACCGGATTGATCCTCATCCAGATGGTGCATCATATTTTCATTTAACCGATATGATTCATCATTTTGTTTAATCAGACCCGACAAATCGAGTAAAATACGTACACCATGCAGTAGCCATACGTCAGTTTCATCGGCATTATTCTTGAACCGGGTGACCTCCTCTATATACTGCTCGGGCCATTGAAATCTTTCTATCAGCTTTCGAACGACCCACCTTTTTAAGAATCCTGAATTGGTAAGGTAAAAATTTTCTTCTTCGGTTAAGAGGATGAGAAACTCCCTCGCATTGTAGAAAAAGAAACAGTTTTCTAATTGAGAGTAGGTAAGAGTGTCTTTAAGATAAATAGGTGATTCTTGATCTGTCCAATCGCAATTCAGCATTTTTTTGATCTGTTCTGAAGTAGGCCCGCCGGTTTCTACTCCATCCCGATCGTTTAAATTGATAAAATATTCAAAGTCAAAAAATGGCTCGAGTTGATCTCCCTGGTGCAGGTCACAAAATTCATCTTCAAAAAAATCATCTCCATCAATATCAGAAAAAAGGTGTTCGAGAAAAATATCCTTCTCATCATCGGAGAGGTGACTATTATCCCACATTGAGTTCTCATGATTAAAAACCGCTCCCATATCACCACACTTCTCGCATTCCCATCGGATCTGATTGGGCTCTTCGATATGAGTTACAGCTATAACCCCGTCACACAATTCTCCATCAGGCCTCTCTTTTTGGCAGTAAAACCCCGATTCTACTTTGGTTCCTACCGGAACAGATGTACCGATCTGAATAAACTCACAGGAAATTTCATACCGCTCATAATCTTCATCAGACATTATTATAAATGCTTCCGAATCAGGATCGGGAAACTCCGAAAAGTCGATATAAGGAATACTCTCTTTTTCCATAACAAAAACTAAATCTTGAATTGCATGTTCTTCTTCAACGGATAAATTTCAAAACTGTTTTCCCGGGTTGATTAAAAAGTTTTTTTAAAACCGATCTTCAGAGGAACCGAAATGACCGGGGTTGAGCTAAACTAGTGGCCAAGGGGGCGGCAACGCATTATCAAAGAAACACTTTCTCAGTTGTCTGTTCTTTAGTTTTTCTGTTACTTCTTATAGCTCAATGTAAATCACACCCATTTCTATGAAACTGAACAGATTTTCTCTATTACTATTTTCATTTCTATTTGCAACCGGAACGCTGAGTGCACAGGTAAGTTTTCAAAACTGGACACCGGAATCGATGATAAATCAGCCCGTAGCAGGCTCGCCGGAGATTTCTCCTGATGGATCAAAAGTTGCCTACACAATTCGTGAAACACAGATGGAAAATGATGTTTCCAGTTTTTTGACTCACATCTGGGTAGCGAACACCGATGGTTCCATGAATCGGCAGTTTACGCAGGGAGAGGAATCTGCATCAAACCCTCAGTTTAGTCCGGACGGGAAAAAGCTCGCTTTTACATCAAACAGAAATGGAGATAACCAAGTGTATGTGATGTACCTGACAGGTGGGGAAGCACAAAAAGTAACAAATGCTGAAAATGGAGTAAGCAGTTTTAAGTGGTCACCCGATGGAGAGCGAATTGCCTATACCATGACTGATCCCAAAACTGAAGAAGAGAAAACCCGTGAGCGGGAAAAACGAGATGTAACTATTGTTGATCAGGACTTTAAATTTTCACGAATTTATGTTCAGCTTGTTTCCGCCGATAGCGCCAAAGCTATCTTTGATGGAGATTTACACACCACTTCGTTTGATTGGTCTCCCGATGGATCTCAAATTGTTTTTGCACATCAGCCAACCCCTCGGATTAACGATCGATACAAAATGAATATCTCTGTAGTTGCTTCTGATAGCGGAGCTGTACGATCGTTGGTAAATCGGATCGGAACGGATTCAGACCCAATGTTTACTCCTGATGGAAGCGAGGTGATTTTTTCATCACATGGAGGAGAACTTGAGCCTATTGGCCTTGGTGATCTTTATGCAGTTTCGTTGAGCAACGGAGAGATCCGGGAGCTGGCTCATACATATGATCGAAATTCGTCAATGGTTGGGTTTGATGCTACCGGTAACCTGTTGGTTCGAGAATGGAAAAACACGGTTTCCGCTCTCTACTCTGTCCCTCTCAACGGGAATGATCCGGTTCAATTAACACCGGATGATGGCGTCTATGGTGGTTTCTCAGTGAGTTCTGACGGAAACCGGGTGGCGTTTACCTATGAGAATTCTACGGATCCCAGGGAGGTATATTTTTCAGAACTGTATGACTTCTCTAAGCAAAAATTATCTGCCGTATATGATGATTCAAATCTGCCCGAATTTGGAATAACAGAGCTTCTGACATGGAATTCTCCGGATGGCTTAGAAATTGAAGGGTTGCTCACGTATCCGGTTGGTTATGAAGAGGGTGATAAAGTACCGTTGATATTAATGATTCACGGCGGCCCTTCCGGCATTTATGCTCAAACGTGGACCGGTTCAGGGAGCATCTATGCTATACAGTTTTTTGCTGAACAAGGATATGCACTTTTGCGTCCCAATCCGCGCGGAAGTGCCGGCTATGGTAAGGATTTTCGGTATGCCAATTTTCAGGACTGGGGTTTTGGTGACTACGAGGATTTAATGAGCGGAGTGGATAAGGTAATTGAAATGGGCGTGGCCGATCCCGATCAGCTTGTAGAAATGGGATGGAGTTATGGCGGGTATATGACTTCCTGGATTGTAACTCAAACGGATCGCTTTAAAGCCGTTAGCATGGGTGCGGGGCTTTCGAACCTCGTTAGCATGGTTGGTACAACAGATATTCCGGGATATTTACTTGGTCATTTGGGTGGACCCTATTGGAATGGAAATATGGAGGCTTATGAGCGTCACTCTGCCATAAATCATATGGATAATGTAGTAACGCCCACACAGATAATTCACGGAGCTAATGATGATCGTGTGCCTCTGAGTCAGGGACAGGAATTCTACTGGGCGCTGCAAGAGCTGGGTGTGGATACTGAAATGATTCTTTATCCTCGCACGCCTCACGGGCCTCGGGAACCGAAGTTTATTGCTGATGTATCGAATCAAATAATACGCTGGTTTGATAAATACCTGGAGCGGTAAGCAAGTATTTAGATCTTTACTTCAAAATTTCGTCCAACCAAATTCGATCCTATAACTATGAATAAAATCATTACATCCACCGCTTTTTTATTATTGATGTTTCTTTTAAATGTGCAAAATACAATTGCACAACCCGGTTCATCAACTGAATGGAGTGAATATATTGACACTCAAACCGAGGTTCTTTATGAAAAAGTAGTTGAGTGGAGGCGTGATATTCATCAACATCCGGAGCTGTCGAATAGGGAATTCAGAACGGCTGAGAAAGTGGCTGATCATCTGCGCTCGCTTGGAATAGATGTTGAAACAGAGGTTGCGCATACCGGTGTTGTTGGAGTTTTAGCGGGGGGAAAACCCGGTCCTGATGTAGGTCTACGTGCCGATATGGATGCACTTCCGGTAAAAGAACGGGTTGATGTTCCATTTGCCTCAAATGCTGTTTCTGAATACATGGGTAATGAGGTTCCGGTGATGCATGCATGTGGCCACGATACACATGTTGCAATGTTGATGGGCGTAGCTGAAATGCTGGCAGAGCGCAGGGATGAAATACCGGGTACTATCAAGTTTATTTTTCAACCTGCCGAAGAAGGCACTCCTCCCGGAGAAGAAGGCGGTGCTAAAATGATGGTAGAACAGGGAGTACTGAAAAACCCCGATGTTGATGTTGTATTCGGCCTTCATATTAACTCTCAGACTCCAATCGGGCAGGTGAATTACCGTCCGGGTGGAATTATGGCTGCATCAAACCGTTTTACAATTGAGGTAAAAGGAAAGCAAACACACGGTGCTTATCCCTGGAACGGTGTCGATCCAATTGTAACATCCGCACAAATAATTAATGGTTTGCAGACGATAATTAGTCGTCAGACAGAGTTGGTTAAAGAAGGAGCCGTAATTACCGTTGGGATTATCAGGGCGGGGGCGAGAAATAATATCATTCCGGAGGATGCTTACATGGAAGGAACCGTTCGGGCGCTTGATACAGAGATGCAGCAAATTTTGTTTGAAAAAATGCACACGACTGTAGATTATATTGCGAAAAGCATGGGGGCTGAAGCAAAGTTAACCATTTTTGATGGCTATCCTGTAACCTATAACGATCCGGAACTAACCGCAATGATGGCACCTACTTTACAACGTGTTGCAGGAATTGAAAATACCAATGTGGTAAATGCCGTAACTGGAGCGGAGGATTTTTCATTCTTCCAGAAAGAAGTACCGGGATTCTATTTCTTTGTGGGAGGTATGCCGGCTGATATGAATCGAGCAGATGCAGCGCCTCATCATACTCCTGATTTTTACATTGAAGAAGAGGGGATGAAAACCGGCGTTCGATCAATGGCAAATTTGGCAATAGATTATATGTTACAGGCAGGGAAGTGAAGGAATCCCAACGAGCAAATAAATAGTACAACTGATCAAGAGAATTGGTATTTGTTGATGATGTTTTATGTATCAAAGAAAGACTTTTAGCTTTGTAATTTTACTTTGCTGTGATTTTTTCCATTTTTTTATTAGCAAAATTACACAAAAAGAATATGAAAAAAGAAGCGGATGCCTATTCGCCACCACAAAATAATTTTTTGGATGTAGAGTATGTGGTAAAAGAAATGACTCAGGACACTGTAGATCACATTCAAAGATACAGTGTTGGGAAAATAATTTTGCTCTCTATAATGGCCGGGGCTTTTATCACATTTGGTGCATATTTTTCCGTTTTGATTTCAGCAGGAATAGAAACAACAGGTTTAAAACTATTACTGCAGGGCTTCGGTTTTTCGGTAGGGTTTTTTATGGTGATATTATCACACTCTATCCTTTTTACTGAAACTAATGTGGTGCTGCCTGCATCTTATTTGAACTGTACCAAAAAAGAGCTCACACTTGGAGCGGGAAAATTTTGGTTTCTAGCCATTATTGGAAATATAATTGGGGCATTCATAGTAGGCTACCTAATTAACTATTCTCATTTCATTTCTGTTGACGTGGCTGAGTCACTACAGGGAATTATTGAAAAAAAAATGAAGTACATGGCTGAAGGTGGAACTGATCAATGGTTCCGGGCTCTTATTTCAGGAATATTTGGAAATTGGCTTGTAGGAATGGCAGCAGTTTTTGCTTTGATGGGCAGAACAATTATTGGCAAATATGTCCCAATTTTTCTTTTGGTAACACTGTTTGTTGCCGCAAACTTTCAGCATAGCCCGGCAAATATGGGATATTTTTCTTTGATTATGCCTACCGGTTTTGGCCCCGGATGGGGAGACGCTGTTCTCTGGAATTTGCTTCCGGCTGCAATAGGTAATGTACTAGGAGGTATTTTTCTTGTTGCCTTGCCGTTTTATTACGCCTTAAACATTGATTATAAAGTTAAACTAACTAAGTTCTGAAAAATACCCTGTTGAACTTACCCCATAAGACTCATTAAAAAATAAGTACTCAATCCTAAATAAATAGATACTCCTGTAATGTCGGTAATGGTAGTCAGTACCGGGCCGGTCATCATGGCGGGATCACCGCCCCACTTTTTAATTAAAAATGGAAGTGTACCACCGACAATCCCCGCAACTAATACGTTGATGGCAAGTGCAGCGCCGGCTACCAAGCCAAGCGTCATATTTGCCTGAATGAACCACGCAAGTCCGGCAAAAAGAGCGCCTAAGGCCAGTCCGTTAATTAATCCGACTACAATTTCTTTTCGGGCCGCCCGCCAGTATTCGCTGAGTCGAACCTCACCAAGAGCAATGCTACGAATAGAAACAGAAAGTGCCTGAATTCCCACGTTTCCACCCATATCTGTAATCATGGGCAGGAAGATGGCAAGAGCTGCAACCGCTTCAATGGTAGATTCGAATGTTGATATGACAGCCACGGCCCCCAAGTTCAAAAACACGTTACCGGCCATCCACGGGAGTCGCTTTTTTACTGAAGAAAGCGGCGGAGTATAGAAAGATTCATCAGCCGAAGCCGCACCCATATGCATAAACATATCGGCCATATTTTCTGATAAAATGTCAATGGCATCATCAAGCAAAAGAACACCTACAATTCCGTCGTTTTCATTTAATACCGGCAGCATTTGGAATCGTCGGTTTCTAATTAATTGGGCAGCTTCAAGAGCATTATCATTAATGTCAACGGCAACAACGTTGGGTGTCATTACGGTATCAATAATTATTTTTGGATCGGTTCGAATCAAATCTTTCATGGAAACCACACCCTCAGGTTTGCCATTTTTATCTACTACATAGACGTAGCTTTTATTTTCAATCTGAATGGGTGCGTCTTTAATGGCGATCATGGTTTCGCCGATGGTAGATCCTTTCTTTACCGCCGTGAAATGTGAATTCATTACTGAACCAACGGTTCCCGCTTCGTACCTCATCAAATCGCGAATCATCGCTTCAAGGCCGGGATTAATCAGCGATAAAAGTTCGGACGCTTCGTCAGGATCCATCTCCTGCATAATATCTGCGGCATGATCAATGGGAATATCATCCAAAAGAGTTGCACCAATTTTTGGGTCCATTTTTTCCAAAACTTCCACTGCCATCGCTACCGGGAAATGTGCTAGAACTGCCCCCGCTTGTTTTTGATCAGCTTTTTCAAGAAATGAAATAACTAAATCATCATCTTCGTTGGTTAGAACCTGAGCAATACGACCTGCAGAGATATTTTGAGCAGCTAAAACTGCCTTTTCTATGTCTTTTTCGTGAAGAAGGTTTTCGAATTCAATTCTGTACGACTGTAATATTTCCGGTTCTAAAATCATGATTAGAGCGAATTGAGATTCTTGTTTTATTGAACTATTGGTACTCTGACGAAGACTGGTTGATTTTTTATCATCAGCAAAACAGATCAAATGTACCAAATTATGAACTATATTTTTATCTATGCGTTTGATTGATGAAATTATTCAAATTATGACCGTTCATCGAAGCTGATTTATGAAAAGATTACTCCTGCTAACACTTTTCTTTTTTGTTACTGTAGATCTTCTAGCACAAGGTTTCAACTCCGCAAGTGGACGAAATCACCCCGAGCTAAACTGGCAAGTGGCAGAAACCGAGCATTTTTTGATAATGTATCCCGACCGGATTTCCGGAATTGAGGCGGAAGCAGCTGCCATTGCTGAGGAAACGTATCAGGCTTTGTCTAAAAATATGGGCGTTGAATTCAGTGATAAAATCAGAATCTATCTAACTGATCAGGACGAAACTAACAACGGATTTGCCTCACCGATTGGGAAAGGTTATACCAATATTTGGGTGAACACAAATGATTACAGCGAAATTTGGACAGGCAAAGAAAAATGGCTTCGAAAAGTGATTTCTCACGAACTGGCTCATATTTTTCACTTTAAAGCAACGTGGTCAAACATGGGGCTTCTTCAGTTTGCATTTGGTGAGCCATTCACCAGAAGCTGGACGGAGGGGATAGGGCAATATCAAACCGAAACATGGGATTCGCAGCGGGGTGATCGCTGGCTTCGAAAAGCTATTTTTGACAGCCGGCCGAGTTTCAATGACGGTCAATCCATCGAAAACGGCCGGTTAATGTACGCAGTGGGAAATTCACAGCTACGCTACTTCACCGAAAAATACGGCGATAGTACACTTGTTGATATGATGGCAAAAAGAAAATCGGTCTTGGGTATATTTGACCGCCATGATTTTCGTGATGCTTTTAACGAAACAGTTGAAGGCGGATTCAGCGCTTTTTACGAAGACTGGCGAAAACATATGAACGTCTATTACAACTCTATTGCGGCAAATATGGAGCGGGTTGATTCATTAGGTACTGATCTTTTGCCACTTCCAGGCCAGTTTTACTATGATATGGCCGTGAGTCCTGATGATTCCCTGATTGCTGTTTTATCATTGGGATCTCTGGCGCGGCCGGTTCGAAGACTCTTTATAGTCACCAACGATTCCACCCGAAAAACGAGAGTTACGGCAGAGGGAAGTATTAATTTTGATGTGAGTTGGAGTGCTGATGGAAAGCAGGTTTACTATTCCCGGAAAGCAAGAGGGGAGTACTCCTCAATTGTCAATGATATTTTTTCCTATGATTTGGAAACAGGCAGCGAAACACGATTAACAACCAACCGAAGAGCACGATTTCCTGTGTCAGGACCGGGTGAATCCCAGATCAGCTATATTGTAAATGAAAATGGCACCGGGAATCTGTTTACGTTGAATTTGGAATCGGGTGTGGAGGAAAGGATTACAAATTATGAGGGAGATGTTCAGCTGCTTTGGCCACTTTGGATTGAGAATAAAAACAGGTGGCTTTTTCATCGGTTTGATGTGGATGGGAGTCGGAATTTAGTGCTGTACAATCAGGAAAATCGGTTAGAAATTGTACTGGACGAAGGAAATCTGGACAATCGAAAAGCCATTTTGAGCCCAAATGGAAACCAAATTGCGTACACCTCTCTGCGTGATGATGTGCCAAATGTATTTGTTTATGATTTTGATAGTGAATCATCGCGGCGAGTGACGAATTTATTTACCGGTGGCGAAGCACACGGCTGGATGGCGGAAAAAGATACACTGGACGGAGAGCGGATCTTGGTACAGGCCAGTGAAACAAAACGACGGGATGGAGCCTACTGGATTTCGCCCGATCGCGAAGTGTATCAACCCAATTTTTCCATTCCCGAAGCCTACAGAAGCTGGACACAAAAAACACCGCCCAATCAAATTCCATCATTTATTGAACCGGACGAATCATTGATATTGGATCGGTATTCTTATTCCTCCTTTAAAAACATCACCCATGCCATGTCGCTGGCGTTACCTTATTACGCCGGCAGCGATGATTGGGGAGTTTTTGCCACAACCAATTGGGTTGAGCCACTTGGGAAACATGCTATTTCTGCATTGGGATGGGTGTCGATTGCAAATCCGACGGAGAGCTCGTATGGATCCATTAACTACCTGAACAATCAGTTTTATCCATGGCTTCGCTTTTCTGCTTACAAAATTCCCGGTAATGGCCGCTTTTATGATGATGAATTTCTTTTTGAAGAGCTGACAGGTGGCGAGATGTATGCTCGCTGGCCATTGGATTTGTTTGAAGTTCCCTATCAAACAAGCAGTATTGATGCACAGTTGCGGCATTTACGAAGAGATCCGATTAGGGCTGATCGGTTTGATGATTCACCGCGAGTTCCCGCACCGGAAACAGGGCGGCAGACAGATTTGCAGATTGGCTGGCAAATAAAGCAACAGCGTCCGTGGAGGGATAATGTAATTCACCCGCTGGATGGCCGTGGTGTACGGTTATCCGTTAGTGCCGCGGAGAAAAATCTGGCTTCGGATGTGAGTTTTTTAACAGCAGAATTGAATACCTATATCATTTTACCGGCTCCGGGTCTTCATAGAATTTTTGCTCAAATTAGAGCACAATCACAATGGGGTGAACCATTCCCTCAGGATTTTATCGGCTTTTCCAGATATGATAATATCACCCTGAGCCTACCTAATGAAGTGCCACAAAATTTTCTCAGTGATGCTGATCGCGTTCGGGGCTATCGCTCATTTATAACCGGTTCTCAGGTAGCATTTGGAAGCTTAGAATATCGAATTCCGTTTATCCCATCCCTGCGAACAACCATTCTTGGCGTACTGAATTTAGGTTCAACAAACCTGTCACTTTTTTCTGATGCGGGGGTGGTCAGAAATGCACGTCTCGATGACGGGACCCGCGAAACCGTAAGCCGATGGGGAGCCGGTGCTGAAGTAAAAAATCATATCCGGTTATTTGGCGTCGGATTCTCTCACGCTCTCGGTGTTGCCCAACCCACACGAGAACTCTTTACCGATGCCGATGTGGATTTTTATTATCGGGTAAAAGCAGTGGTTCCTTTTTGAGAAAAGTCCCCCCTTTGAAGGGGGATTAAAAGTCTCCCCTATATTAAGGGGAGATTTAGAGGGGTGTTAGTTGAGTTCTACAACAAGTATAAAAATGTAAACTAATATTGAATAACTCTGATATATAGTAAAAAGTTTATGAACTAAAAATGGATGAACATCCCCCTCAGTCCCCCTTTATTAAAGGGGAATTAAATTGTCCTCACCGCATCCCAAAGACGATCAAATTCATCAATTCCGTGTTTAATCAGCCACTCTTTATCCTGATTTTTTTCGTGTCTCGAGCGGATGAAAAAGGGTTTGATTCCCAGTTCAACGGCAGGTTTTAAATCTGTTAATTTATCACCGGCCATAAAAGAGCGGGAGAAGTCGATGTTAAATTTGGCATCCGCTTTTTCGAACATCCCGGTGTTGGGTTTACGATCCTCAGGTGAAAAGTGATGCGGGACGGGATCATATTCGGGATGATGAGGTGCCATCAGCCAGAGGTCGATTTGCAGACCTTCTTTTTCCAGTTCTTCATCCACCCAGTTATGGAGTTCATTAACCTGCTCCACTGTATATCGCCCGCGCGCAATTCCCGATTGATTGGTGACCACAATCACCTTGAATTCATGTTCATTCATCCATCGAATGGATTCAACGGCTCCATCACACCAGGTCCACTCCTCTTTTGTGTGAACAAAGTTGTAATCAACATTTAGTGTACCGTCTCGATCCAGAAAAAAAGCGCGATTTTTCATGTGAATTTTTGGTACAGCGGGCAGCTTGCCCGCCTGAAGTTATTGTTTTAAAGTAGGGCGGACTGTTTGTTCACCACATCAAACATACTCATGTTTACCCGCTTCCCAACCAGACCATATTTTAATAATACTGAGAAATAAAAGCATTCCCAGAGGGATGAACCAGTTTTGAGTAAGGTCAAAAAGAGCACCGAACAGTGCCGGACCGGTTGCGGCGAGTGCGTAGCCTATTGATTGAGAGACTCCCGAAAGTTCATTGGCTGAATCTGTATCACGGGTTCGAAGTACTATAAAGAGCAGGGCCAGGCCAAAACTGCCTCCCATGCTAAATCCCAGTATGGATGTCCATAGAACAACAAGCGTGGTATTTGGTATCATCAAACCGATAAGACTGATGACCTCAAGTCCAATTAAGAGAAATACCGGGAGATGCTGAGTGCGCAAACGCGAAGCCCATGCCGGAATGAAAAAAGTACTGATAACTCCCACGCCCTGACAAAGCGAAACAAGCCAACCGGCATTTACGGCAGAAATTCCACGACTCTGTAAAACCTCGGGCAGCCAGGCAATAATGATATAAAATGTGAAGGATTGAACGCCCATAAAAAGTGCCACATGCCAAGCCAGTTTTGATTTTCCAAGTTGGCTCAGTGAACTTTTAAGTGATCGTTTTGCTACCACCTGGAAATTATTTTTGAGCTGAGGCAACCATATCAAAAGTGCCAAAAAAGAAACCGTTGCCCAAATTCCAAGCGACCAACGCCAGCCGAGTCCGGCTCCTTCACTTAGTGGCACACTAACTCCGGCAGCAAGTGCAGCACCCAATCCCAGCATGCTTGAATAAATTCCTGTAACTAACCCCGCTTTTTCAGGGAATTTCTTTTTTACAATTCCGGGCAGAAGTACATTTCCCAAAGCTATTCCAACGCCAAGAATAATAGTTCCTGCAAAAAGTGGAAATGAGCCGGGAACTACCCGAAGAAGTGTTCCTCCCGTAAGGATTACCAGAGCAAGGGCCAAGGTTCCTTCCGTGCCAAATCGCCTGGTAAAAACGGGAGTGAATACAGAGATGATTCCAAAGGCCAAAATGGGCAGTGTGGTAATCATTCCAAGGGCGGTATTCGACAGGCCGGTATCTGATCGGATTTCGGAAATTAATGGGCCAACGGCGGTAATTGGTGGACGCAAATTAAAAGCAATCATTGCAATGGCAATGATTAAAAAGATTTTTGACTTTTTTTGAGGAGACATGAATTAATTCGATTTGAAAAATGACCTTAAAGGTAAGAAACCTTATGGGTTAATATGAGATTTATCACCCCAGATTATTCAATTAAATCATTCACTTCTGAGTAGGATAAAAAATCGTAGAATTCAAATTGTAAACGATGTCAGCTACCCCTATTTTTACGTACAAAAATCACACCGAGGTATCTTCTTGAAAGAATCTAAAATCATGACGGCAGAGGATTTAAATCGCACTTACATGCGGTTTGCTCACCAGTTTCTTGAACCGTTTGACAACCCATCTGAACCCGCCATCATTGGTATGCAAACCCGTGGTGTGTATATGGGTAAGCGAATATTGGGAGTTATTGACAAGCAATTTGGAGCAAAACCGGATTTCGGAGTGCTGGATGTAACGTTCTACCGGGATGATTTTCGAACCAAACTAAAAATGCCGGAAGTAAAAGTGACCGAAATTCCTTTTGATTTGTATAACCGAGATGTCATTTTGGTTGACGATGTTCTTTATACAGGCCGGACTGTACGGTCTGCAATGGATGCAATAATGGCTTTTGGCCGGCCCCGAAGTATAAAATTCTGCTGTATGGTAGACCGTGGCCACCGTGAACTTCCGGTTGCCGCAGATTTTGTGGGCATGACAGTTCCCACTCATGCAAATGAAGAGGTTCGGGTTAAAGTGAAAGAATTGGATGGCGAAGATGGCGTTTATGTAGTAGAGACGGAGGGATCAGATGAGTAATTCGAACTTGAACGAATATAATTTCAAACAAAAACATCTACTCGGACTGGCTGATTATTCTGCCGAAGATATTTTATACGTACTTGAACAGGCAAAAACGTTTCGGGAGGTGTTGGATCGGCCGGTACCTAAAATTCCTACCCTCCGTGATAAAACTATAGTAAACCTTTTTTACGAAAACAGCACACGAACCCGACTCTCGTTTGAACTGGCACAAAAACGAATGGGCGCTGATGTTGTCAATTTTTCCTCAGGTACATCAAGCACTAAAAAAGGGGAGTCGTTAAAAGATACTATCCGTAACATCAGCTCAATGAAAATTGATATGGTGGTTTCGAGGCACGAAAGTCCGGGAGTGCCCCATTTTCTAACCCGCTGCGTTGATGCAGTAATTATTAATGCGGGTGATGGCGCTCACGAGCATCCCACTCAGGCACTGCTCGATATGTTCACTATGCAGCAGACTTATCCCGATTTGACGGGAAAGAAAATTGCCATTATCGGGGATATTTCTCACAGCCGTGTGGTTCGATCCAATATTCTTGGGCTGACAAAAGTAGGTGCGGAAGTAACGGTATGCGGCCCTAAATCTCTGATGCCCAAATTTGTGAATGCGCTTGGTGTGAACATCTCACATAATTTGGATGAAACCCTGGCTTGGTGCGATATTGCCATGGCGCTGCGTATCCAGATGGAGCGAATTGGCGGCGGAACGGATCTGATTCCAAGTGTTCGGGAGTATCATGAGACGTTTGGAATTAAGATGAATCACCTGGAAAAGTATCCGGATTTTACGGTTATGCATCCCGGCCCAATAAACCGCGGAGTTGAGATGGAAAGTGATGTTGCCGACAGTAATCGCGCAGTAATTCTGAACCAGGTAACCAATGGAGTCGCCGTTCGAATGGCTGTTCTCTACCTGCTCAGTGGCGGCGCAAGAATATAACGCCTATATGTAGCGCGGTGTCGCTGACCGCGAAGCACTGCTTCGCAACAACATCGCTCGGATCTATATTATAAAGAATATACTTACAAAGATTGAACGCGTTAACCATAGCAGAGATGCCTTCGTAAAAACAACGCTCATATCTATTTGGTAAGAGACCAAAGGTTGAACCCATTATCCATAGAAGATACTGATCATCTTCACGAACCATTGGCCATTTTTGTTTTTGGATCATATTTTTAAAAAGTAAGTCCAAACCCGTATGGGTTTCAATGTGATTAGCCCCGTATGCAGTGTATTAATCGAGGCACGAGATTTACACGAAATGCGGGGTGAAGTGCCACCAAAAAGATATCCCCGAGGCTGTAAAATTGGTTGAAGCTATTGAGTAAATACGAGGGTTTTCTCTATGAATTTATTCATGGAATGGATGCGTTGATTGGGTTTTGTCAATCTACCCATCGGAAATAGTTTCTAAACCCTTGTGAATATCAAATCCGATGGATTTTTTAATGCGTCTCAATACCCCGGGCTTCGTCCGGGGCTAATCACATTAGACCCCTACTATTGTGCCATATGGCACTAAACTCCGGGGTCGGGGATTATATAACTGCCACTGCAGACTACAACTGCCTATTCCTACTCCAAAATTCCCGGATCCGGATTCTTATCTCTGCCAATCAGCCAAAGAAAGATGGCGAGGAAAAGCCCCGGGTAAAATGGTTCAACCCCAAGATACAGGTACCCTTGTCCCGATGCGGGCATGAGTGTGCCGAGCACCAGCCAAGTAAAAGAGAGTGCCGTACAGGCGATGATAGAGATCATTACAAAGTTGGGTTTTAGTTGGAATGGCTGAAGATAGATGCCTAAAACCGGGACAAGCATACCGGGAATGAAAACGGAACCAATTACATACCAAAGATCAATTACGCTTGGGTAGATAATGATGAGCAGAATCCCCAAAACAGCGGAAATAAGAATTCCAATTCGGGTTAGGAGGTTTGGGTTTTTATCCGGGAAATATTTTACGAGATAATCACGCCCGAGCGTTTGACCGGAAATGAACAGGTAGCTATCTAAAGTAGACATGATGATTGCCAGCAGACTAACAAAAAATAACCCCTTCAACCCTATGGGCAGGATTTGATCTGCTAAAATAGGGTATGCCAGCACGGGCTGTTCGAGTCCGCCGCCGAGAATGGCGAAAGCGTAGAGTCCGGCAAAGCAGGTAAGAAAATCAAAGAAAATCCAAAATCCTATGGAGACAAAAATACCGTTTCGGGCCGTTTTTGGTGAATCTGCCGCTGCTGCCCGTTGGTGAAAACTAGGATCAACGAAGGTCCACAGGGCGATAAAAAACCATACCAAAATATATTGCCAGCTGTTTCCGCCGGTGGGATCTCTGTGGATATCAGAAACGGAACTCCAGAGTGTGCCAATGCCGCCAAATTCTCCTGCTGCATAAATTAGTAAGATGATAAAACCGGAAAACATAAGGACCAGCTGGAGCATATCTGTTCGAATAACTGCACCAAATCCACCAACTGTAATGTACAGTACCGAAAACAGTGCGACAAGGGACGCATACAGTAAAAATGGAGCATCGCCGCCGCTTAAAAACTGAAAGATCAAACCGAGCATTAAGATGTACGGGGCAGGGCTTACCAATATGAAAATAGGAAGAGCACTTAGTCGGCCGGATTTTTCATCATACCGATTGGCGATGGCTTCGGGAATTGTGAGTGCTTTGTTCATGCGGATTTTTCCGGCAAGGAAAACCGCGAACAGAGCTGAAAAAATGTAGAAGGGCGCGCCTAATATCAGCCATTGAGAAATGCCAAACTGGTAACTCCATTCACCTATGCCCAATATTCCACCATACCAGGTGGAGACAAGAGTAGCGACAAAAGCGGGGAGTGTAACTTTCCGTCCACTCAATAAAAAATCTTCTTCAGATTCGGCTTTCCACCCTTTCTTTACACTTAACCAGATGAGAAATATAAAATAGAGGGCAATGAGCGACCAATCGATCCAGGAAAATGTTGCTGTCACGTCGTTTCACTATTTTTATGATTAACAAACAGCAGAAGGTCGCCCTTTTTAAATTCAATTTCGACCTTTTTTTCGATGGATAAGTTTGAGCTGCCATCTCTAACACCATTTTCCATTTTTTCATCTATTAAGTCATATTTCAACCCTTTTGTCGTGATACCTTCCACTCGACCTGATAGAGGGAATAGAGAGATTGATGTATGAAGTGGTGTTTCTAATGAAAATGGAGATTTGATCAGAAAAATATCAGAGAAACGATCGCGGAAAAGTAGGGATTCAAATTTGGAATCGAACTGCTTCAATACAGATAAATTCTTCAAGGTATGATCGAGTCGATACCCTGTGGCTCCAAATACAATAACCTTTGTGACTTTATTTTGCAGGGCATAGGCAAGGGTTTTTTCAAGATCGTTTGTTTCCTGATCGGGATCTTCAATAATGGGAAAATCTTCATTGCTGGTTTTCACAAAGCTGTCCATGTCCCCAATGACCACATCAGGCTGAAGCCGAAATTCTTTGGCAATATTTGCACCGCCATCAGCGGCAATAAAAAGATCTGAATCCGTTAATGCTTCGAGTAATTGTGATTCCAGAGGTGGAAAACCGTTACATAATATGATCGCTATTTTTTGTGGCATCAACATCGAAGGATTTTGCCTCCACTGTAAGGGTAATTCATGAATTACCCTTACAGTGATTGGGTTTTTAGATTTATCTGCATGAAAGTTGCTTTCTACCTATAGAACCAAGATTTTGATAAGCTAGAATTCATCCCAAAGAATAAAGATTTTATGTTTAAAGAGTTCATTCAAAAGCTAAAAAAATATAACCATATTGGTGTGTTTTCTCATATTCGGCCCGATGGGGATTGCATTGGATCACAAGTGGCACTTTGCAGGTGGTTGGAGAAAAATGGTTTTGAAGTCAGTGCTTTTAATGATGATGATATTTCAGATAACCTGCTTTATTTAACAGAATATTTTCCGGTCGAGAAGCCAACGGATGAGGCAGTAGGGAAGTGTGATGCATTTATTGTGGTGGATGGTAACGCTCCTCACCGGTTTGGTAGTTATGAAGATTATCAAAAAGATAACCGCCGCCCTGTATTTATGGTAGATCATCATCCAGAGCCTGAGGATGAATTTGATTTGTCAATCTCTGTGGATGATGCTTCCTCTACATGTGAGTTGATTTACAATCTTTACAAAGATCACGATATGGATCAAATGGATCCTGAGGCGGCAAAAGCTCTCTACACCGGTCTCATTACCGATACAGGTTCACTACAATTCGACAGCGTGAAGCCTGAAACAATGGAAGCTGCGGCCGGTTTATTAAGGCAGGGCAAGTTTAAGCCGAATGAGATAGCTGAAAAGGTGTTTTCAAATCAAACATTGCCACAGCTTAGATTGTTGAGTATGTCTATGGGAACAATACAGTTATTTGAAAACAATCAGATTGCAGTGATGACCGTTACTAAAAAAATGTTGGACGCCACCGGGACAACAAATGCTGATACGGGAGGTTTTGTAAGTTATCCTTTAAGTATCACCGGAATCAAGGCAGCTATTTTGCTCAAGGATCTTGATGATGATGGAATAAAAATGAGTTTGCGATCAAAAAGTGACGTTGACGTAAATATTTGGGCACGTGAACTTGGCGGCGGCGGTCACAAAAAAGCAGCCGGCGCCTGGCATAAAGGCCCGCTGGAAAAAGCTATTGAAGACACAGTAAAAATTGGCTCTAAACAGATATCTGGACTTGAAAAAGCATCTACTTTATAGCATAACAGTATTATTATTTTCTTTAGGCTGCACAAATGGCGAGTCAGGATCCCCCTCAGAAGTTGAAGCGCCTTTTTCTGCATCATCTATTGAAAATTCATTTCAGAATTTCGAATTAGAAGATTCATCATCCCGAGAGACAGATAAACCTTTAAGTGAAAGCCGTAGAAATGCCATCACAAACGCCGTAGACAATGCCAGCTCTTCGGTGGTTAGTGTAATTTCGACGAAAGTAGTGGCGAGAAGAAACGATCCGCGAGATGAATTTTTCCGGTACTTCTTTGGTGAAATTCAGCCGCAAGAATATAGTAACATGGGCTCGGGTTTCATCATCAGTGAAGATGGATTAGTGGTGACAAACCAACATGTGATTGGAAATAGTCCCGATGAAGTAATCATTTCAACCATCAACGGAGAAGCTTATGAAGCTGAGTTGATTGGAAGCGATGAACTTACAGATCTGGCGCTTCTTCGAATAAAATCGGATAAGGCATTTCCATTTGTGAAGTTTAGTGATTCAGATGAAATTTTGGTAGGTGAGTGGGCGATTGCGCTTGGCAATCCTTTTGGGCTTTTCGAGGACGGACAACCCACAGTAACGGTTGGTGTAGTGAGCGCAAAAAACAGGGATTTTCGACCCGATCCAAATTATCCCAGGGTTTATATCGACATGATTCAAACTGATGCGGCCATTAACCGTGGAAATTCCGGTGGGCCACTTCTGAACAGCAAAGGCGAAGTTATAGGAATAAATACCTTTATTTATACAGGTGGTACCGGATCCGGCTTTATCGGGTTGAGCTTTGCAATTCCAAGTAACCGGATTGATGAAATTATTTCTCAGCTGTTATCGAGTGGCTCCGTTGTGCTTGATTATGATCCGGGAATGGAGTTCACATCAATGACTGAGAGTCTAGTTTACAGTTATCGTTTGCCTTACGTGCAAGGGTTGTTAGTTACAAGTATCAATAAAGATGGCCCTGCATATTCGAGTGGAATCATGCCCGGGGATATAATTTTAAAAATTGGGAATGAGCGTGTGGTGAGTGAAATGCATGGATGGGCACTTCTTAGAGAATATTACGAGGGAGATTGTATGATCATAGAGTTGTTGAGGAATAACAATCAATATGCAACAAAAATGCATCTTCGAAAAAGTATTCGTAAAAAATAGAAAAGAGCCGCGGCCTGATTCTTGCCGCGGCTTTATTGCCCTTGATTAATTCAATGTAATTTCTCCTGACTATTCTATCTTAATCAATAGTCACTTGTATGAACCCAAAAGAGTAAACTCCTTACACTTTTATTTTTAATTATTTTTTAATGGCTTTAGCAGCCTGAATTGGCAGATATTTTTCATATTTTTGATGTATGCTTGCAGAGAAAGAAAATCCACTACACACAGAATATTTATTGGAAGTGCCCGATGGCCAGCAAACGGACATCAGGCTTGATGTCTATATCACATCTTTTATCCAAAATGCGACCCGTAACAAAGTCCAAAAAGCGATTAAGGATGGATATGTGATGGTAAATGGCTCGAAGGAGAAATCTTCATACATCATGCAGTCTGGTGATAAAATTGAGATCAAACTTCCTAAACCGCCTACACCCAAAGCCGTTCCCGAAAAGATGGATCTTGATATCGTTTATGAAGACGAACAGATCATCGTGGTGAATAAAACGGCAGATATGGTTGTTCATCCCGCATTTGGAAACTGGACAGGTACCATGGTAAATGGGCTGATGCATCACACGCAAGAAAATCTTTCCAAAACGGATAAGGAAACATTGCGCCCCGGAATAGTCCATCGGTTGGATAAAAATACAAGTGGCTTGCTGGTGGTTGCCAAAGATGAGGTTTCTCACAGCAAGCTTGCAAAACAGTTCGCCGAAAAAACAGCGCAACGCACGTATTGGGCCATTGTTTGGGGAAATCCACCTGAGGAAGGGACGATTGAAGGAAATTTGGGGCGATCACCCAAAGACAGAAAAGTAATGACCGTGTTGCCCGAAGGACAAGGGAAAAAAGCGGTAACTCACTTTAAAAAATTAGAATCATTTGATCATCTGGCGCTTCTCGAAATTACTCTCGAAACGGGGCGTACACATCAGATTCGTGTGCATATGCAGCGCAAAGGATTTTATGTATTTGGAGATACTACCTACGGCGGAACATCAGTACGTTATGGGCCAAACACGGGTAGCCGAAAAGCGATGTTTAACAACCTGTTTGCGCGTGTGAACGATCAGGTGTTGCATGCAAAAACACTCGGATTTATACATCCGGCAACAGATAAATTTATTGAGTTCGATTCAAAGCTACCCGATGATTTTCAGTATGTTTTAGAAACTCTGAGAACAAATTGTAAACCTTCTTATTAAACCATGCCTACAAAAAGTAAAAAGATCAATATCGAAGTAGAATTAGATGACAAAAATATTCCATCGAACATAAAGTGGGATGCCACTGATTTGGATGGTTATGAAGAGGCATCCTGCCGGGCAATGCTGCTTTCACTGTGGGATCATTCCAACAAAGATACGTTACGGCTTGATTTATGGACACGGGATATGACCATTGACGAGATGAAGATATTTTTCCATCAAACATTGGTTACCATGGCTGATACGCTTGAGCAATCCACAAATGATGATCGAATCAGCGGAGATATGAGGGATTTCTGCGACTATTTTGCAGAAAAAATGAATATTGTATCCTGAGTTATCATACATAACTGCGCAGCTCTGCCAAAAGTTATTATATTACGAACTTGAAAAACATTAAATAACCTACGCTTTACAAATGCAATATCTCGATTTTGAACAACCTATCGCGGATCTTGAACAAAAAATACAAGAGCTGCAGGATTTATCTGTTGGTGATGGCGTATTGCAGCCGGAGATTGATCGGCTAAAGAAAAAGGCAGACCAGCTTCGCGAATCAATTTTTGAAAACCTGACCCGCTGGCAACGGGTTCAGCTCGCCCGTCACCCCGAGCGGCCATACACTTTGGATTACATAGAGCGAATTGCAGACGATTTTCAGGAGCTGCACGGTGATCGATATTATGATGACGATAAGGCAATTATTGGTGGTTTTGCAACAATAGACGGTGAATCAGTGATGATCATTGGGCATCAAAAAGGACGGGATACAAAAGGCCGGCAGTACCGAAATTTTGGAATGGCGAATCCCGAGGGGTATCGTAAAGCGTACCGTTTAATGAAGCTTGCAGAAAAATTTAAGGTACCCATAATTACATTATTGGATACACCGGGAGCTTACCCCGGATTAGAAGCCGAAGAGCGTGGACAGGCAGAGGCGATTGCAAAAAACCTGAAAATGATGGCCACACTCGAAGTACCGTTTGTTACGATTGTAATTGGTGAGGGAGCCAGTGGCGGTGCTATCGGAATTGGGATGGGAAATGAAGTTTTTATGATGGAGAATACCTGGTACTCTGTGATTGCACCGGAATCCTGTTCTTCCATTTTGTGGAAAACATGGGATTACAAAGAACAGGCTGCATCCGCGCTGAAGTTAACGGCCAAAGATCTCCTGGAACTAAAAGTGATCGACGGAATTATCCCTGAACCATTGGGCGGAGCTCATCGGGATTATGACGCATCTGCTGAGGCATTAAAAAAACAGATTTTGAAAAGCCTGAAAAAGCTCAAGAAAATGAAGCCTGAAAAATTGGTTGATTCCCGAATTGAAAAATATTCATCCATGGGTGTTTGGTTGCAGGCTGAGTCATAACTTGATATATGCTTGAATTAAACTGAAAGACTTCGATATTGGTTGAGTAAAATTTCCAGTTAGCTATCCAATTAACTAATTGCAACATAAGAAACTATATATCGTAGTAAGCTTTGCCTTGTTGGCAGTTGTGCTTATTTCCCTTGGTGAACTTCTTTGGGGCAGCAGCGGTGAGGCAAGGCATTGGACTGAATGGATGTTTTATGGAATTTGCCATCAACTGCCTGAGCGGACATACTCGATAGGTGGATATTTTATGGCTGTTAATACTCGCTGTTTTGGTATCTTTTTGGGATTGTGGCTTGGGTGGTTTACCATTCCATTGTTAAGCTCAATTACAAAAGGCAAACGATGGCCGGTTTGGATATTAGCAGTTGCAGTGATCCTGCAGATCATCGATTTTTCAGGAAATATGTTCGGCGTATGGGAAAACACAAATCACACCAGGGCAGTATTGGGAATGATATTGGGAATAACTGTACCGGTGGCTATTTCTGATTTATTTTATTCGGGGAAATCAAACAACTAACTTACAAAGATAGAAACATGGAAGAGATAAATAACACAGAGCCTAATCGTACGATTAGTGATTTTTGGCCATCAATAGCATTAGTGGGAAGTATATTTGGAGTAGTAATTTTTGCACTGGGGCTGGTTTTTGGATACATGCAGATTCAGTCTGAACCTAGTGGCGCAATTTTCTCACCAATGATGTTTAGCGGAGTTATTGTTTGTTTGGTAGTTGCGTTCGCCGGTGCCATGGCGATTTGGCACTACACGCGAGAAGTAACGCCATTTGTATCTTTGGGCCAGGGTGCTCTAATTGGCTTCCTGACCGGTGCAGTGCTTGTAATAATAAGCACGGTTTTAAATGAATTCTGGCATTTTATTGACCCCGATTATACACAGAAAGTTATCGACTCAGCGATTGCAAACCTGGAGGCAATGGATGTTCCCGCAGAAACAAAGAATACTATGATAGATGCAACCGTTGAAAGTATGAGAAGTCAGCAATCGATATTTTCTCAAATTTTATATGGTATACCAATGTATGGAATCCTAAATCTGATCACTGGTTTGATCGGGGTAAAAATATTTGGGAAAAAAGAAGACGAGGAGACGTTTTAAGAATTGAACAATTCAGAAACTTATTTTGAAAACAACCGATATGCCATAGAATCATGGGCTGTCCGTAATGGATTTGCTCACTGGTCAATTGCCGTGATTTGGTTGATTTTAGCGTTTATACTTTTTCAGCTGACGGCAGGCTTAGTATATATGTTATTATTATTTGCAACCGGAGAGATAGAAAATGTTGGTGAACTCGGTGCAGCGATGATGACGAGGCTTGACTTGCTGTTTATAGGCAATTCAACTGGGCAGATTATCTTCCTTGGTTTGGCAACGTTCGCTGTGGTGCGTTTACATCTATCTGATGGTAATGCAAGATCCTTTATGCGAATGAGTTGGGATCAGGATACTTCAAGGTATATGGTTATCGCAGTTATTTTTACAATTGTTGTTCAGCCGGTGGTTCTCTTTTTGGGGCATCTTAACTCGATGATTCCCGTACCTGATTCGCTTATTGAAATGCAGGAGTCACAGTTTCAAATGCTGGAAGCTTTTTTGAGGTCTGACGGGGTAATTTGGTTCGCCTTAATAAATATTGCCCTGGTTCCGGCATTTGCGGAAGAGTTTCTGTTCCGGGGATACATTCTTCGAGCTTTTGAAAAAAGCTGGGGAATAATTGCAGCAATTATAATTTCAAGCATCATTTTTGGGCTTTTTCATCTGCAATTAACCAACCTTCTTCCATTGGCTACACTCGGTGGTATGATGGCTATTTTAACGTGGATTAGTGGATCTGTTTGGCCGGCTGTATTGGCTCACTTTTTAAATAATGGAACCGCTGTAGTAATGGCCACATATTATCCCGAACTTGCATTCGCAGATACAACGGCAAGTACAATGCCTCCCATTTGGGCATTGATTCTGAGTATTATTTTAACCGGATTTATACTTTGGTATTTATTTAACACATCAAATAAAAAAGTAGAAACATGAGTTTTTTTGGTGGCGGTAAACCTAACGAAGTTGATAACTGGGTCTGTGTGCTGGAGAGCAATAGCCAGTTTGAAGTAGATATGGCAAAAAATTATCTCGCAAATCAAAAAATACCGTCTAATATTCTTTCGAAACGTGATTCTGCCCATGGGTTAAACATAGGTGAAATGTCTTTGATCTATCTTTACGTACCCGAAGGATTTGAGAAAAAAGCCCGAAAAGCACTCGCAGAACTACAAGATGAATTAGATGATAATCAATAATTGTGAGTGAACTAACCAAGCGTGTTCTATTTGCAATTCCCGCAGCACTACTGCTTTTATTTATAATGTGGATGGGCGGACTTTATTTTGAACTGCTTGTCGGGGTAATGGCTGCCATTACATTATGGGAGATTCATCGTTTAATGATCGCATCCAAAACTCCGGATTATTATATAGTCAGTTGGTTTATTGCATTGTCGATATGGTTTAGCGTTCGACTTCCCGAACTAGTAGTTCTGGCAATTGGAGTGATAATTGCCCTTGTCACTATCGGGATCTTCTTCAGTAGAAATGAAGTATTCTCAAGGCGATGGTTAAGTACTATATTTTGTGGGGTTTATGCCTCTATTGGTTTTTTGATGCTTGTCCGGATACGGAATTTAGGATTGGAAACCGAAGGTTTTTGGCTGGCTATTGCCGTTTTGCTAATGATCTGGGGTAATGATGTATTCGCCTATTTTGGTGGGAAAAGTTTCGGAAAAACTCCATTAGCACCAAGAGTTAGTCCCAATAAAACTTGGGAGGGATTTTCCTTTGGCTTTATAGGCGCTGCAGCCGGATTGATAATTGCCTATGGATTAGCCACTCCGTTTCCGATTGATTTTCTCACAGTTCTACCGGTGGTGCTTATTGCAAGCATATTTGGCCCCTTAGGAGATTTGCTCGAAAGCCGCCTAAAAAGAATTGCCGGCGTAAAGGATTCTTCAAACCTGCTGCCGGGACATGGGGGTCTTTTTGATCGGTTTGATGCCCTGATTTTATGCACTCCCTTTTTCTATTTCTACTTTTCTGTAGTATTGTAAATCAATAGCTAAGAATTAATTCATCAAAAAAATAAGCTATTTTAAGAGGGAATTGGATTGCTCGCAAATAAAAAGGTGTTATAAAAATATGGAAAATACTAAGCAGATTTTAATTACGGGCGGAACAGGATTTATCGGCGGATATCTATGCGAAGAACTAACTCGCAAAGGCCATTTTTTAACGATTATTACCCGATCTCCGGAAAAGTATCAGGAAGAGGAAGCAAAAAATCAGCGATACATAAGTTGGGATGATGATTTAACTGAACAAATGGAGAAATCAGACGTCGTTATAAATCTTGCGGGCGAAAACCTGTTTGGGCAGAGGTGGACAGATGATGTTAAAGACAGGCTCTACAACAGTAGAATTGAAGGCACTCGAAAGTTGGTAGAAGCAATGAAGGCAGCTGATAACCGACCGGATTTATTCATTTCCGCATCAGGCGTGAATTATTATAAGGGAAATGGAGATGAACTGATTGACGAATCTGGTGAGGCCGGTGATGATTTTTTAGCTGACATCTGCATCAACTGGGAAAAAGAAGCACGAATGGCAGAAAACCTTCAGGTTCGAACAGCGATTCCAAGAATTGCTCCGGTTCTTCAGGAAGGGGGCGGTATGATTGACAAAATGAAACTGCCCTTTATGCTGTTTGCTGGCGGGCCTATTGGCAGTGGCCGACAGTTTGTGCCCTGGATACATATGGAGGATATGATCAGGGCTATCATCTACCCGATGGAAACCCCCGATTTTGAAGGGCCTTATAATGCTTGCAGTTCCGATCAGGTGACCATGAACGAGCTCGCAAAAACATTGGGGAAAGTTATGAATCGCCCCTCGTTTTTTAGAGTGCCGGAATTTGCACTTAAGCTGGTGTTGGGTGAGGCTGCAGCCCCGGTGCTGGGCAGTCTTAAAGTCCAGCCTAAAAAACTACAAAAGAGTGGTTTCCAATTTCATTTCGATGATCTAGAAGAGGCACTCGCTGATATTTTGTAGGTCTGTAGCGACGGCATAGCTGACCCGCTAGCTATAGTGAACCAGCATAGATATTATTTTATTGCCTTTTTAAGTTCTTTGTTCTTTAACTTGAGAATAGTCTTTTATAGGATAGTGGCACTGCTTTGTGTTGGGGATTACAGGTCAGCGACACTGCAACTACATTTCTGCAGGTCAGCGACACTGCACTACATTTCTGCGGCCAGCGATGCCGCCCAACTCTTACTCCCTGGAGGTTTGTAAAATGGTCCACGCTCTCAGCCCATCACGTGTTTGAGCAATTATCTCGTAATTGCCATCACCCGTTAAATCACCGATCAATGGGAATTTCATTCCTGTAGTGGGTAGATCTGTGAGTCTCGCATCGCCAAGAATATCCCATGCGTAAAGGCGTCCGAAATCAGCAAGAGCCACTAAATCCATTCGCTGGTTTCGATCAATATCAATGATAGCGGGAGTGAAATCATCGGTGGAAGATTGTCCCATGGATGAGGTGAATCGTAATTCACCTTTAGTATTATATAAAAACAGTGAACCATTACTACTTTGCAGGCTGATGATATTTTCGGAGTAAAATCCGTCATCATTTCTCAAAAGTAAATTTTGACTTGTTGGGGTCGCATTCAGTCTTGAAGATGAAACCTGAAGCGTTTGGATTTTTAAAGAATCATCTTGTACAGTTGTTGATATTAAATCATTAAATAACGGTTCTGTGCCAATTGCATAAAGCTTTCCATCAAGCCCGGCGCTCAAAATATGATTGTTTAAAACAGCTGGAGAACCATGCAATTGAGAATCCAAAAATACAGGAAATCCATCACGTGGCTGGCCATTAATTGACCAGCTGTGAATGATGTTTTCAGATAAGGCAAAGATCGAACGCTGGCCATTCAGTTCAGTCAAAAGAGGTTTACTTGTAATCGTAGAATTCGTGCTTTGCGGCCAGCCGGAAATGGCTCTCCCACGAGAATTTAAAATATGCAGGCGCCTGTCTGCTGTTCCCACAATTACTTCGGCAACTCCATTTCGGGTTACATCAGTAACTGTTATAGGTGTGGTGATGGTTTCATTAAGCGTGATAGGGAAATTCGGTAGTAAAGTACCATTGCTGTTCCATGCATAAATTCTTCTACCGGCCGCCTGCATAATCACTTTCTGATTATTTCCATACCAATCGTAGACTACAGGTGATCCAATGGGCTGATCGCCTTCTGTTGATGTTTCCATAAAGATAGTTCCATCTGTAGCAAGAGCATACACGGAATTGTTCATAGTCGAAAAAATGACTTCATTACGGGAGCTGCCGCTGATGTCAGCTAAAATTGGAATACCGGAAATATCAGCCCCTCCAAGTGGGAATGCCCATCGATCTCTATATGGCTGATCAGTAAAATCCCGCTGATAAGAGGTAACAGAAAGATTTACGGAATTCTGACCCGGATTCTTTTTTGTAGTAAGTACCAGAAGGTCTAAATTGGAGGCCAATGCTCCAAAATAACCTTGTGGGTCGAGCCACGGCTGAATAAATGTGCCAAACAGACGGGAATTTATATACGTAATGGAGCTTAATTCACTGCTTTGATTTCCACGAACCATCCTATAATCATCATCATAAAACATGACTCTTCGGCGGCTTGCATCGGAAGAAACACTCTCTGCCAAACTTTTCCGCTGAGATAATACCGCTACATTCTGGTATAGATAAAGGTAAAAACTATCCATTGTGTTTACTTCTGAGCCTATTAATCTGCCCAGCCATTCACTTTCAATAAAATAGGCACTGCCGTCGCGGGTTATAATATTATTTTCTGCCAGTTGATTTAAAGATCTTCTTAACTGCGATGCATCAGAAAGCTGGCGCAAAAACAAATATTCACTAGAACTTGTTGCGCCTGATTCAGCAAAGGTTGCGAAAGCAATTTCTGAGCCAAGTTGATTGGCAATAGTTCTCCAGGTTTCCGGATTGCCGGAGAGATATTCATCAGCCGGAGATAATGGTTCAATATCTTCAGGCAGATTCATTTCGGGTTCAAGCCGTAAAATTGAAAACGCCGCGCTGTTGATTGGGATATAACGATCCAACGAGAAATCTGACGGTTCAGAGTTAATACCATTTAAAAGCGATGACGTTGTATCTTGCAAGGATAAACTGCCGGATAATTGCCATGACCATTCCGCATCTTCAGGGTTATTTGCACGTAATGCAGCAGGAGTTCCTCCATCAAAAATGCCGGTTAGAAATGGACGATACGTTACCTGGGCTAATTGTTGCACCCATTTATCAAGTGAGGATGTATTAACAATAAATGAACCCGGCTGCAGCTGACCTTCGGAAAGAGTCATTGTCCTTTCCCGGCCATTTAATGAGCGAATCATACTCTCAATACCAAAACTGGATTCCGAGAAGACGGTCCATTCACCTATTTCAACTATGAATAAAATTCGATCTGATATATAAAGTTTCTCAACAGTATGGTCGCCAAATTTGTAACGGTTTTGATCAAATTCTTTTTGATATTCCTGTTTGAGTAATTTCATCATGCCACT
>JBGTFX010000026.1:0-10352 GCA_041747055.1 Balneolaceae bacterium | reverse complement strand
CTTGATTGGCACCCGATGCCAGGTTTACCAGGTAGCCGTGAGCAGGAGCGGAAAAGCCGATCATTCCGCGTTCGTTAATCCGGTAGGCAAGGTGATTTCCATCCGGTGACAGGGAGTAGGATAACTCCCATTGATTGCGATCAGGGTCTGAAATGCTGATTGTATTAAACCATCCTCTGGGACGGTGCCTCGCAAGCCGGCGGCCGTCTCCGGCATAGAGTTCAACCACCTTGTCAGACGGCCTTTGAACCCGGATATCCGGCTTGACGAGGTTCGGCCTTTCCGCACAGGTAACCGCGGCGGTCTCCCGGATGATTAACGGTTTTATTGTCAGGTCAACTTCGTAATGGTAGCGAACGGTTTGCCTGTTATAATGTTAGGATACAGACGGTAATACATTCCATGTAAATTATTCTCAATTCTTAATAGGTTTCAGTAAAAATGTGTGATTAAATTCGGTCAAAGTAATGGCAGCAGAACTATTCGCTTCTCAAGCTTTTCTATTATGGAGCATCACGTAAATACCGACTCCTTGCTCTCATATAATAATCTCAATTTCTTTGTTCCAGCCACTTCCTGAATTCGGGTGTAGCAGCAGAACTAACAATCAGCCTGCGATTGAGATTTTTCATTTTTAATGATAACCGTCCGCTCGAATAAGGTTCAATTTGCTCGATATAACGGATGCTCACAATTTCTCCCCGGTTAATTTGGAAGTATAACTTAGGATCGAGTTCATCTGCCAGGTCGGCAAGTTTATACCGGAATTCAAATTCTTTTCCGATTTCAGTTATAGCCAGGCATATTCCATCCTGAGCGGTAAAACAAACTACATTCCTTACATGCAGTAACTGCATAGCCCTGCCGCTTTTTACTAAAAGCCGCTCTTTATACGACATCTGTAGTTTTTGAACGGCTTCATATAGCGACTCCCAATTATACTGTGTATTGTGGCCGCGAAGATTTCGGTATTTCTCTATTGCCTTCTCAAATTTTGGAAATGTGACAGGCTTTAACAGGTAAGCGATGCCATTTTGAGCAAATGCCTCCTGGTAGTAGGAATCGAAGGCGGTAGTAAAAATGATCGGACACCGGATTATATTTTCTCTCAACGAATTAAATACATTGCCGTCGAGCAGCTCAATATCACAAAAGGCAAGGTCAGGTGGGGAATTCGTGGTGAACCACTCCCTCAATTCCTGGTTGCTTCTCAGAATTGCTTGAATATTTATATTGCCATCTGTTTTGTTCAGATGTGAGCGAAGGATATCGGCATTAGCTGCTTCATCTTCGATGATGACTACATTCATGGTTGTTCCGGGGCTTTACGTTTAATGCCGGCCTCCTCTACAATGGGAATCACAACGTTATAGAAACCGTTTTTTGTGTGAACCTCAAGTTCACGGTCAAGCATAAGCTTGATTCTTTGCCGCAGATT
Organism: Balneolaceae bacterium; assembly: GCA_041747055.1. Lineage (GTDB taxonomy): Bacteria > Bacteroidota > Rhodothermia > Balneolales > Balneolaceae > SW132. The sequence goes on along the minus strand of JBGTFX010000026.1, from coordinate 8,914 downwards.
GTCCAATCCCCAACCTGTGCTTAATGTGTTGCCGACCGGCTCTATTTTATTACTGATGATTATACTGCCGTTTTTTCGACTGAGATTGACTTCAAGAGGGTTCTGCGGATTCCCCTGATTATGTTTCAAAGCATTTTCCACACACATTTGCAGCGAAAATGGCAGAACGTAGCCGGATGTATCATCCACTTGGATCGAAAACCGGTAAGCTCCGCCAAATCTTTTTTTCATGAGTGTAATATATTTACCCAGAAACTGGAGTTCCTCGCGAAGAGATACGATGTCGGACGCGTTGTGTTTCAGAAAATATCGGTAGACATCCGAAAATGAATCCAGAAAGTTCTCCGCTTCATCCGGGTTCGATTTCATGGTAGATGAGATAAAGCTCAGGCTGTTCATGAGAAAGTGCGGCTCCAGGTTTTTTGCCAATAGGCGGCTATGCAGGTTCTGCATCTCTTTTTCGAGCTTCTGTTTCTCGATGGCCAAATCCCGCGAGGTTTTGAAATAGAGCCAGGCCAGTGTGAGCCCGCTGATGTGCAAATAAGCAAGAGAAAACGAAAAGATGATATTTCTCAGCAGATAGCCGGCATCTATATACAACCCGTTGTAACCTGCCCGCACGGCAATAAAAAACAGTGTAGCAAAAACCCAATAGATGAGCAGTCCCGTCAGAAAGGTCCAAACCACCCGGATGCCCGGTGCCTGCTCAAATATTCCTGATATTTTCCAGGAGAGAAGGGTAGCAATAAATGCGAGCCATGCGTAGAAAAAGGTGATCACATGATGCCCCGGCTCAAAAAAATTAATGGTACCGGTCTTAACCGCTGTCAGATTAAACAGAGTTGCCGTATTCACCAATAAAATGAATGCAGATATGATCGATCCGTATTGTATCCATCCGGCGATGTGCTGCTTTTTAATCAACTTATTTTATTGGTGATATTTTGGGCTCTAATCTCATCATTCTCAATGTATAAACTCATGAAATTAAAATTAAGGTTTATTTACGGGATAATCCCTGCAGTAACAGCCTCTTTACTTCATCGGGCTGATCAACCCAGGGATTGTGCCCTGCCTTCTCAATGGAAAAAACCTCAAGGCGGGGGAGTTCGGCTTTGTAATCGCTCCATGTTGGAAAGGTGTTTTCGGGGATATCCGCCTCCGGGTATAGCTCTTCGTAACTGAGTACATCGAAATTGATAAAATCATGATCACCGTTAATCACAGTGACGGGAAAATCTGCCTCCCGTATTGAATTTGTGTAGTCGAATATTTCTGGAGATGAAGAACCCAATAAACTCCCAGACCGGCCATTATAAAGAGCCATGCCTCCATTAACCTGCTTCCATTTAGAAACGTCATAAATATTGGCGCTTGCAAAATTTATTCTCCAGTTGTCTGTCCTCTGCTTGTAAGTCAACCGGTCGAGATTTTCGACATCAATGTTGTTTTCTCTCAGCATTTTCCCCACCTCAGGCCTGCTATTCAGATAGTTTGCTGCCATATTGAACATTTGTCTTTGCAGCTGAGACACATCGGTGATTCCTTCCTGAGTTCGAAGTGCGGGTTTTAAGGCACCTACAAGAACCAGGTTTTTTACATGGCCGGGGTAGGCATCGGCATAGGCCATCGCCAGAAAGGTACCCATCGAGTGGCCGAGCAGAGTCAGTTTTTCCACCTTCAACTCCTGACGAATCCATTCGATATCCTCAACCAGATGTTGAAAGGTAAGCAGGCTGTCTGCTGCGGGCGAACGCAGCGATCCACGCTGGTCAAACAGGACAATGTGATATTCATCGGTAAGCGGCTCAACCATATCATGAAGATAGCTGTGTTCGGCACCAAAGCCGCCGTGCAGGACCAGTACCGTATCACCCACACCTACACTCTTCATAAAGAGCATCGGCTTATCGGCGTCGTTCATTCCCATGTACCAGATTTCGGGTATATGTTTTTCGGAATTTTGCTGAGCTACTAAAATCTGAGTTGTATGTGTGAACAGAAGAATCATTGTTCCGAAAATGGCTATATATGTTTTCAATTTCATTATTTTTGAGGATTTTATGATGGTGATTATAATTTAAAGGACTTATAAGTGTGGCATACTAATGAAGTTTGAAGTGTGCTATTTGAATAATTCAACAGCCGGCTTCACTTCAACCCAGGGTTGTGAGCGTAGAGCTTCTTCATTAAACGGTCTGTGGCTGGCACCAACAATAAACAACACCCTTTCATCGGGTCCCTGAGCTAATGCACGATACAGTTCAGCATTTATTTCGCTGGTACGTGCATGCCAGTACATTAACCTTCCAATTGTTGCACCCTTTTCATTATCAAACATGTGCAATGTTTCCCACTGTAATTCCCTATCGGTCGCAGCCCATTTCTCGCTATTATACTCTTTTAGCATTTTAACCAGTGCATCAGGGCCGCTCTCCGGTTGCAAAGACTGGTTTAAAAACGCTCTCAACTCTTTAATTCTGTTTTGAAACTCCTCATTCTGTGAAATTTCATCATAACCCAACCTGCGTGTATGAGTTACTCCTGCTACTTCATCTTCCAGTGAATTTGCAGAACAGATCTCATGTAATCCGGCTTTCTTTGCCAGAGGTACTGCAAGTGTAAAAACTTCATTTGTGCTATTTAGAATATTCTGGAACGCCTCTCGTGTCTGCTTGCTCATACCTGCTGAAATACCCTCCTGCTCCTCTTCTGTGAGATAAGACCAATTTAAAGCTGCAGAAGCAAATTCAAAGCCTGCCAATTGTAACCGGATGAGCCGTCCGCGCTCTTGCCCGTTCAATTGATCCCACTTCTCAACCATTTTTCGTGCTTCTTCACGAGCTTCAGCCGGACGTATTTCCAGCCTTCGCTGCTGCTCAGTTCCTATCCAAACAATGGCTGATGCAAAGCCCTCCAATAACCGGCCATAATGAGAAGGGTCTGTATTCAACATCTCAATTCGTTCGCCACTCATCATTTCAACACATACCTGTGTTGGTTCGAAAGCTGACATTGCAGCTATGGCTTGTTCAAGCTGTTCCTGATTGGGTGCTATTTGAAGATGATTTATATGCGGGGTTCCCACAATGGTGATGGTTTGAGCAACGCCTTGATGGGCAGTTATCAGAAAAACGATTGCCAGGAAGACTATTGTTGTAATATTTTTCATTGTTTTATTCATTTAATATTGGATTTGAACCATGCTTCCTTAAAAGGGTGCAGGGTGGACATGCTAGCGAGACAAGGCCTGAAGTAAAAGCCTGGTTAATTCAGCAGGCTGGTCAATCCAGGGGTTGTGACCGGCATTTTTGATGATGTGTACTTGCAGCCGCGGAATTTCGGCTTTATATTCGCTCAATGAGGGAAAGATGTTTTCAGGGATTTCGACAGCCGCCGAATCGATTATAGTCCGGTAAAGATCCTCATAGCTCAGCGCTTCGAAATTGCCATAATCGTGGTCACCACCAATGATCGTAATAGGGATATCTGCTTCCCTGAGAGAATGTGTAAAGTCAAAGGGTTCCGGTATAGTGCGAGCTAACAGCCTCGCCGATCGGACGTTGAAAAGGGTCATGCCGCCCAGGGACTCTCTCCATCGGGAGATATTATAAATATTGGCACTTGCAGTGTTGATTCTCCAGTAATCTGACCTCTGCTTATAACTCAGATGTTTGAGATCTTCATCATCATTTAAGAAAATATTGTTCTCACGCAGTGTTTTCTCCACCTCAGGCCTGCTCTGTAAATATTTCGTAGCCAGATCAGATTTTAGAGGCGGCAATTGCGAAACATCGGTGATACCTTCAGGAACGCGAAGTGCGGGAGCAATGGCAGATACCAAAACCAGGTTTTTTACGTGATTGGGGTAAGCATCGGCATACGCCATCGCAAGGCGGGTTCCCTGTGAGTGGCCGAGGAGAGTAATTTTTTCAACGTCCAGTTCCGTTCGTATCCACTCAATGTCTTCAATCAGGTGCTGGAACGTAAGAAGGCTATCCGTTCTGACCGGTGAGCGCAATGATCCGCGCATATCGAACAAGACAACGTGAAAGTCATCTGTCAGCGGTTCAACCATATCAAGCAGATAGCTGTGTTCGGCTCCAAAGCCTCCGTGCAGAACCAGAACCGTATCACCCACACCCACGCTCTTCATAAAAAGCAGAGGTTTTTCGGAGTCGTTCATACCCATGTACCAGATTTCCGGTGTGTGGGCGGTTGGTGTGTCTTGAGCAGTGCATTGATTGGCAGTTATCAGAAAAACGATTGCTAGGAAGACTATTGTTGTAATATTTTTCATTGTTTATTCATTTAATATTGGATTTGAACCATGCTTCCATAAAAAGGTGCAGGGGTATGAGGACACTTTCACTGAAAATTAGTTGTATTCCGGAATACAACACCGGAGCTCATTTAGAATTTTATAGTGACTATGGCTGATTGAATAAATCTACAGCAGGTTTAACATCAACCCAAGGTTGCGAATGAAGTGCAGCTTCGTTAAATGGCCGGTGGGCGGCACCCACAATAAATAGAACTCGCTCATCAGGCCCCTGTGCCAGTGCGCGGTAGAGTTCAGCATTTATTTCGCTGGTTCGGGCGTGCCAGTACATCAACCTGCGCCGACTTGCTCCGGCTTCATTATCGAACATATACAATGTCTCCCACTGCAGGTCTCTGTCGGTTTCGGCCCACTCGCGGCTATTGTGAATTTTAAGTAGTTCAACCAGGCCGTAGGGGCCGCTTTTTATTTGCTCATACTCACTATTCGCTATTAATTGCTCTATTCGGCTCTGAGCTTCTTTGTTACTGAGAACTTCATCAAGCCCTAATCTTCGTGCCGTTGACACGCCTAATGATTCATCTTCAAGTGAATCGGCAAAACACATTTGATGAAGGCCGGCTTTTCGGGCAAGCGGTACTGCCAGGGAGAATATTTCACTACTGCTACCCATTGCATTATTCAGACTCTCAACGGAGCGGGCACCAAGCATTCTTGATACTGTCTCCCTGTTTTCCGGCGTTAAGTAAGACCAATTAAGAACAGCTGATACAAACTCAAAACCGGCGATTTGCAGCCCAATCAGGCGGCCACGCTCCATAACATCAAGTTCATCCCACTGCTCAATCAGTTCTTCGGCTTCGTTGCGGGCATCAGCCGGGCGAATGGCCAATCTGCGTTGTGTTTCCTCACCCATTCTAACCGTCCTGGAGACAAAACTTTCCAACAAACGGCCGTTACGGGATGGGTCTGCATGAAGCATTTCAATACGCTCACCACCCATACGTTCCACACAAACCTGTGTAGGCTCAAACGCTGCCATCGCCTCAATTGCTTTGTCAAGTTGCTCATTAGTCGGTAATTCAGTCAAATGATTTAAGTGAGGGGTACCGACAATTGTAATGGTCTGGGCAGCTGTGGTCACCGCAATTGAGATAAAGAGAAAACTTGTCAAAATTAAAACAAGCAGAGATTTACAGGTTGCTGGAATTGTCATTAGGCATTTATTTATAGTTAAAATTTATCACAGAGTACGAGAAACTTATAGAAAGGTGACAACAATTCAATGAATGGCTGAAAATTGGAGATGAATCGAATATAAACCGCAATGAATGAAGAGGTGAGACGACTTAACTATCTATGCATTAATTTTATCAAAACCTTCATGTAGACTGCTTACCCTACGGATCCGGTGAGCAAGTGGGGTAAGATTTATCAGCGCGGCAGTTTCAGGTCGTTCGTTTGTTGCAGAAATTTGATAACTGTGGAATCGTATTTCACACGAATATTTTGAGGCAAAACTGAGGAGCTTGTGAACTTATTTACGCCGGTAGATTCCTCCTCTTCTCCCGGGTGTTTTAAAACACGCCTTCATCTGCCACTTTGGTGCTATATTAGAACACTTTGGCAGACTGCCGTAACAAATTTTTTTTAAGTATCGTAAGGACGAGTTCACAATATTATTTGCATTCAGCGAAAAAGAAACTTTTAGAAATAAACGTTTCAATAAATATTCTTACCTTAGTGAATCAATTTTTCCTGCGAAAGTTTATATGTGACTAAAAAATCTATCTGCTATGGAAATAGGGTTTAATAAAATTAAAAATCTGGCTCTTTCACTGGACGACAAGAAAAAGGCGGATCTTGCCGAGAAATTATTAAACAGCTTTGATGATGAAGCTGTTCATGAAATAGTAGAAAAAATATCGACCAACAATAAACAAGACAGAAAAGCATACGAAACCAATCTTTTTTTTAATCACATTGTTTCAACACTTAGCGATGGTGTTTTTGCCTGCGATGCCGATTTAAAATATACTTTTTGGAATTCCGGAATGGAAAAAATTACCGGGCGGAATAAAGAAGAGGTAATCGGAACACATCCGCTTGAAACTTTTCCATTTTTAGAAAAGGCAGATTTATACAGGCTTTATGAAGAAACCCTTGCGGGTAAAACTTGCATAACGGATGACCACCCCTATGACATTGAGGGAAAAAAGGGATGGGTTCATGAATATATGGCACCTCTCAAAAATGAAGCCGGTGATATTATCGGCATTGTTGTAGTTGTAACCGATATTACGGAACAGAAAACCCTTGAAAACAAACTTCGCAAAAGAGACAAAACCCTTACTAAGTTCTCTGCACAAATTCCCGGTGTGATTTATCAATACAGATGGTTTCCTGATGGAAAATCCTGTTTCCCTTTTGCCAGCGAGGGAATCAGGGAGATTTATGAAGTATCCCCCGATGAAGTGAAAAACGATGCGACGAATGCGATTAATCGTATTCATCCGGATGATCTTGAAAAAGTGATAAAAAGTATCACAGAATCTTTTGAGAATCTTACCGATTGGGAACTTGAATATCGTGTTAAATTACCGGAACGGGGAGAGCGCTGGCTCAAAGGCAGGGCAAGGCCCAATAAAGAAGAAGACGGCAGTGTACTCTGGCACGGTTATATCAGTGATATTACTGAACAGAAAAAAATGTTGGATGCCAATTTACAGATTAAAACACAGTTCCAGGCAATACTCGATACCATGCCAAACGAGGTGTTTGTAAAGGATATTGAGGGGCGAATCCTTTTGGCAAACAAGTCGGGGGCTGATTTTTTTGATCTCACCCCGGAAGAGATCATTGGTAAAACGGATGAAGATCTTGGAACTCCAAAGGAGCAGGCAGAAAAATTCAACGAATCAACCCGTAAGGTTATTGAAACCGCCAAGCCCTATTTTATTAAAGAGGGCCGCTATATTAATAAAAATGGGGAAGAAGAGTGGCACCAGGCTCTCAAAGTACCGCATCAACATCCCGGCTCAGACAAGCCAACCGTGCTGATTGTGGTTACCGACATCACCATGAGAAAACAGATAGAGGCGGAACTGAATGAAACCCTGTCAATTGTTGGCGAACAAAATAAACGGCTTTTAAATTTTGCGCATATTGTCTCCCACAATCTTCGAAATCATGCAGGGAATATTTCAATGCTGCTTTCACTTTACGATGATGAAGAGTCTGACGAGGAGAAACAAGAGCTGTTTACCCACCTTTTAACCGCTTCGGAGGGTTTAAATGATACCATCAAAGACCTGAATGAAATTGTTGCCACACAAGTAACCGTCGATAAACACCGGAAAAAGCTAAATCTAAAAGAGCACTTTCTTAAAGCGAAAGAGATACTGACTACCGAAATCAATGCTCACCACGTTAAAATTGAAGATTCTATCGATGATGATTTAACAATTGAATATGTACCTGCTTATCTGGACAGTATTTTGTTAAATTTACTGTCCAATGCCATCAAGTATCGCCACCCCGACCGGCAGCCGGAGGTAACATTTAAAGCTTATTTGAACAACGGGCATATTATGGTAGAAGTTTCTGATAATGGAGTAGGGATTGATCTCGATAAATATAGAGACAAATTATTCGGGATGTATAAAACCTTCCATGGAAACTCCAACGCTAAAGGGATTGGGCTGTTTATTACAAAAAACCAGATCGAATCTATGGGTGGAAACATTGAAGTGGAAAGTGAAGTAAATAAGGGAACATCGTTTAAAATCAAATTATTATGAGTAATGTAAATTGTGTATGTATTATTGATGATGATAAAGTTTACTCATATGGGGTAAAGAAAATCATCAACAAAAATAATCTGAGTGAAAACATCCTCGTTTTTAATAACGGGAAAACTGCATTTGACGAACTCTCGTCCATGATTGAAGAAGGCAAAGATATGGTGGATATTATTCTTCTTGATATAGACATGCCGCAGATGAACGGGTGGGAGTTTTTGGCGAAATTTGAACCCCTTCGAAAAGGATTAGAAAAGAAAATTGATATCTATGTGATCAGTTCGCACGTTCAGGGCAATGGCAAAGATAATGGACACCTGTATAAAATAGAACCGGCCGGCGCTGTTATTGATTTTATATCCAAACCGATAAAACCTGTAGATCTTCAAAAGATCATAAATGATACAGTCTCTTGAGCAATTCTCCGAATAGAAGCAGCAAACGATGAACTTATTTAAATTGCGGCTTTCTCTTCATATCAGTAAATAATGTTACACACTTTTAACTTATTTATCAGGAAGATGTTATCCCTTTGTAAACTTTCTCTGTTAAATTGAACTGAAATTCTGCATTCAATTGTTAGGATTTGAATTTACAAACGCTTTATTTGTAATAAACTAAATATCAGTTTGACAGCCAGTAATGAAAATATCTCTTACTAAAAATGTTGCTGTAAGTTTTATAATCTTCATAATTCTTATCTCCTGCTCAGCTACAGAACCATGGGTAGGAAATGAATACAAAGACTGGCAGGAAAAAAAGCCTGAAACAACGGCAAAGGCCGTCTATTCATTTTTCATGATTGGTGATACCGGTGATCCGGCACTCGATC